>JBGUIU010000083.1:0-32074 GCA_045113275.1 Paludibacteraceae bacterium | reverse complement strand
CCGCTACGGCAAGCAGCTGGTTGAACTGAAGGGAAGTGATACGGAGTGGGACGGAACCTATAACGGACATCCGCTTCCATCCACCGATTACTGGTACACGGTTAATATCCCAGAGATAGACCAGAACTATAGCGGACACTTCACATTGATCAGAAATAAATAACAATTTTATGTGTACGCAGAAGTACACATGATTCAAACTGTTTGACAGAATAAAAGAACAGGGGACGATTCACAACGAATTGTCCCCTGTTCTTATTAAAGGCTAAACTATTTATTTAGTAACAGCACGAATCGTTATACCATATTCACGTAAATCAGCATAATAGTTTACTTCTGTACATCCAGTTCTGAATCCGAAAATATCTGCCATGATAGTATTTTCATCAAGAGTAGATGCCCAATAGAATCCAGTACTTTTTATAGCAACATAAAAATAATCCGTGCGGTAACCCGTTGCAGGGAAGAAGATAGTGTTACCGTTCTTTTTAGAGGTTGCTATAGCACCAGCTATGCCACTGTTGTTGAAGTCGGAAGTCCATTCCCAAGTACATCCATCTATTAATTCTTGCTGCTCTTTGTGGGTTGGCATACGCCAAGAATTTCCCCAGTTGACACTCGCTGCATCATCTTCCTTGTCCAATATGGTTTTATTGTCAACGGTGCCATAATCACGATTCAAACAATATTTAAGGACTCTGTTGTGTACCTGGTTGCACCATTTATAGTTGCTTTCCAAAAATGAATCTTTCGATTCTGTTTCGCCCCATGCAAAATAATCCCCATATTCAGCGGGTTTGGTCGCACCTATATTGTAGGTTGCCCATT
Source organism: Paludibacteraceae bacterium (assembly GCA_045113275.1). Taxonomy (GTDB): domain Bacteria; phylum Bacteroidota; class Bacteroidia; order Bacteroidales; family Paludibacteraceae; genus UBA1181. Next base: position 31,246 of record JBGUIU010000083.1, on the reverse strand, counting down.
TGACACTTAATCCGAGATCCACGTAGTTGTAGTTCCCTACATTGCCACTGACGGAAGCACCATCTACGATAGGATCATCCTCTTCTTCCGTTTTACATCCTGTGTTGCATACTAACAATAATGATAAACCAAAAAATGCTAATTTGTTCATTTAATAAAAGTTTAATTAATACTATATTTTAACTATGTGAATAAACGAATATATAATTTACTTGAAAAAAAGACTCGCAAAGGTATAGAATTAATGGATGTTTTTCGATGTAGATATTTATTTTTTTAATAATCATAATGTTGTGATGCGCTGTTATTCAATTCTTTTTGTTACCTTTGCGCCGATTTTTTGATTTTATCATCTATATATTAATATAATTTTAGTTTGTTTATGTTTTGGGTTAGGTTGGTGAAAAGAACAGTATTTTTAATGGGGTGTTTCCTTCTTACACAATATGTTGATGCTCAGAATTTTGATTGTAAGGAAGGAACTATATTGTTTAAGGAAGACTTTGGTGGAAATTATGTTAATGATTTGCCGAGATGTGAAGAGGCATTGCCTGATACTATAAATACGCTGAAATACTCCAGCCATATTTGGAATTTGGGTTATAATGCATATTGCCTTAGAAAAGAGGCTATAGTTAGAACCAAAAATGTTGGCGATCCAGAGCATGTTTATTCTGGCTGGTATGCTGACTTTGGAGACCATACATACGATGGTGATATGACAAGAGGTTATTTCATGCAGATTGATTTAGATTACATGGAGTCAACTTTTTATGTGTATAGAGTCAATAATCTGTGTGAAAACACGCAACTCTATTTCTCTTTTTGGGGACATCCTGTTAACACATCAGAAAGTGCCCCAGTCACATTGACCATCGAAGATACAAAGGGAAATGTGTTGAATCAGGAGAAATTTATTATTAATTGCAATGATAATTCATGGCAACAATTTGGAATGTCTTTTACTCTTCCATCGGGTGAGACGTCTATTGTATATAGAGTCTTCTCTGGAGCAGGAGGCAACGGAGGTGATTTTGCGTTGGATGATATAGAGATTCGTCTATGTACTCCTCCTGTTGAGGTGGATTTCCCTGCAGATTCGTTGTGTTTGGGGTCAAGTTATACATTAAAAGCGAAAATGAGTGATATCGGCTCTCTTGTAGAACCAATTAACTATACATGGTATAAGAACGAGAAGAAAAACTACAATAATGATGGCTGGGTGAAGATTGCTACAGGCAGTGAATTGCCATTGCGCAATCTAACAAAGGATGATGAAGGTTACTATAAGGTAATTGCGACTTCTGCTGGATCAGAAGGAGAATATACGATGTGTGGTTCCTTCTCGGATATTGTCCCAGTGAAGGTGAAAGATTGTGAAGTTGATACGGTGATTTATGATACACTTTGTTATGGTGCTACCTATACGTTCGGAGGTGATGTGTTAGATAAGACGGGAATATACGAAAAAAAATTTAAGAATATTGCGGGGTATGATAGTACTGTAATCTTGGAATTGACGGTTTTAGACCCTATTCATACAGAATTGCAAGATGCGGTATGTAGTGGTCCATCTTATTTGTTTGGGACTCAGGTATTGACACAATCTGGTACCTATACGGAAACGTTTATTAGTGTAAATGGATGTGATAGTCTTGTGACATTGGATCTGACAATAAATGAGAGCTATTACATAGAAAAGAGTGAGACGATTTCAAAAGGAGAATTTTATGAGTTGGGAAGTCAGATATTGACAAAATCAGGTACATATATTGAGTCATTTACTAGTGTGAATGGCTGTGATAGTATCGTGAAGTTGGAGTTGATCGTGCAAGAAAATCCTATCGCTGATTGTACGTATGGTACAATCTTATTTAAGGAGGATTTCGGAGGAAACTATGTCAGCGATCCAGATTTGGGTCCCGCTTTGCCTTCCGATAGAGTTACCTTGCCATTCTCTAATCATGTTTGGGAAAGATTGAAGAATGGATATGATATTCGAAAAGAGGCTATTAAGAGAAGAGATAGCAATCCACGGAATCATGTCTATGCGGGTTGGTATGCAGACTTCGGTGACCACACTTATGATGGAGATTTGACCCGTGGCTATTTCATGTTAATCGATTTGGATTATCTGGAGTCAACCTTCTACAAGGTACAGGTAAATGATCTATGTGAGAATACTCAATTATATTTCTCTTTCTGGGGACACCCTGTTAATGCTTCGTCAGATGCTCCTGTTACCTTGATCATCGAAGATACGAAGGGAAACATTTTGAATCAGGAAGTATTTACTATCAATTATATGAATAATGCTTGGCAACAGTTCGGTTTGCCTTTTGAGGTCCCTCAGGGAGAAACTTCCATCGTTTATAGAGTCTTCTCTGGCGCAGGAGGCAACGGAGGTGATTTTGCGTTGGATGATATAGAAATACGTCTATGTACACCACCTGTGGATGTGGCCTACCCATCGGATTCTTTGTGTTTAGGTACGGATTATGCTTTAAAAGCAAAAATGAATAATATTGGCTCTCTTGTAGAACCAATTACATACACATGGTTTAAAAATACGGAGAAGAATTACAATAATGAAGGTTGGGTGAAAATTGCAACAGGCAGTGAATTGCCTATGAAGAATGTAACAAAGAATGACGAAGGATATTATAAGGTGATTGCTACTTCAGCAGGCGTGAGCGGTGAGTATAATATGTGTGAATCTTTTTCGGATATTGTTCCAGTGAAGGTGAAAGAATGTAATGTTGATACAGTGATTTATGATACCATCTGTTATGGCGCGACTTATACATTTGAAGGTGACGTATTGGATAAGTCAGGAGCTTACGAGAAGATCTTAAAAAATATAGAAGGAAATGACAGTACCGTCATCTTGGAACTGACGGTTTTGGACCCTATCCAGACGGAAGTACAGGCGACAATATGTAATGGAACGTCTTATATGTTCGGTTATATGCAATTGACACAACCAGGTATTTATACGGAAGCGTTCCCTAGTGTAAGCGGATGTGATAGTGTTGTGACATTGGAATTAACGATGACAGATGGTTATACGGTAGAAGTGGAAGAGACAATACAAGAAGGAGAATCATACACGTTTGGAGAGGAAATATTGACTCGTTCTGGTGTCTATGAAAAGCAATTCATTAGTGTAGGGGGTTGCGATAGTGTTGTGAAGTTAACGTTGACTGTGTTGGGAGATGCTCAAACAAATTTACAAGAGACAATATGTGAAGGGGAGTTTTACCAGTTCGGACAGAAAAAACTGACACAATCAGGTGTTTATACGGAGACATTTACTAGTGTGAGTGGCGGTGATAGTACTGTAACATTGGAATTGACGGTGGCATATCCTTCCGAAACGATTCTGAAAGATACGCTAAGGAATGGAAATATATATAAATTGAATGGATTTAATTTATATAATCTAACCAATGGCGAAGGTAAATATACATTACGATTGGAGAATCAATATGGTTGTGATAGTATCGTGACGTTGTATTTGTTTGTTGACAATAGTAAAGAATATTTGCCAATTATACCAGCGGAATATATGAGTCCTGATGGCAATGGAATAAGAGACACATGGGAGGTGGAGAATCTGAATACATATTCTCAGTTTATAGTCCGCATATACAATCGATTTGGTAAGTTGTTGGCCGAATATGTAAATGACTATCCAGGATGGGATGCAACATATATGGGACATCCAGTACCAAGTGAGGATTATTGGTATGAGATTAGTTTGGAAGGATCCGATAAAGAGTATGTAGGTCATTTTACGGTGTTAAGAAGGTAGCGATAACAGTCGATTTTGAAACGGTAGAAACGCTATAGGATTAAAAATCCTTATAAAAATCGCTATAAATAATTTCTTAATATGTAATTTTTTTTATTCTTTTGCACAAAATTTGGGTTGATATACCCTATAGTGAAGGAATATGGCTAAGAAAGCGAAATTTAAGTTTTTTAATTCAAAATTAACATCGGCCGTTAGCATATCGATGGTGCTATTTTTGTTAGGATGTACGATATCGGTGGCAATGGTAGCTAGACAGTTGTCCGACACGGTGTTAGAGAAGATAGCCATTACAATTTATATGGGGGATCATGCATCGCAAGAAGAGATTAATGCATTGAATAAATATTTAAACGCTCAAGTATATACAAAATCTGCTGTGTTTATCAGTAAAGAGCAAGCTATTCAAGACGTATGTCAGGAGATTGGAGAAGACCCAGAAGAGTTTGCCGATTACAATCCTTTGCCTAATACGTATGTTGTCCATTTGCAATCGCAATATGCAAATAATGATAGTATTCAGATGGTGGCACAGAAGCTTACGGAGCTGGATTGCGTAGAACATGTTGATTATCAAAAAAACATGATACAGACCATTGTGAGAAATGTGAATAAAATAGCCTTTGCTCTTTTATGTGCCACATTGCTCCTTTTACTTATATCTTATGTATTGATTCACAATACGATAGAACTGTTAGTCCATTCCGATCGATTCATGATTCATACCATGAAATTGGTGGGGGCAACGGGTCGATTTATTAGAAGACCTTATCTGAAACAGAGTTTCTGGATTGCAATTGTGGCATTCCTGTTAGTCGTTTTGTATATCATTGTGTTGAATCATTTCTTCAGTGAGGATCTTCCATTTAGTATGATACAATTGGATGATTCGAAAGTTTATATTCCTTTGTTTGGTTCACTATTGGCTTGTAGCATTATCATTACCAGTATTGCTACTTTCTTTGCGGTGAACAAATATTTGAAGCAGAACTTGGATGATTTGTATTACATTTAAGGAGAGAAAAAGTAAATAAGAACATTAAAATATAAAAGAAACAATATGAATTATGCTTTGTCAAAGGAGAATCTGATGCTATTAGCGGTTGGATTTGTTATTATCGTTGTAGGATTTTGTTGTATGATAGGGGGAGGAAGTGCTGATGGTGTTACTTTTAATCCAGAGATTTTCAGTACAAGAAGAATTGTTGTCGGACCTATGATAACATTGTTCGGATTCTTGTTTGAGTTTTTTGCTATTCTTTATAGACCGAAGAAGGACTCAGATGATATATCAATGGTGAAAGAGGAAGAAAAACCTATGCTTGACGCATCAAAGTCAGAGATGAGAAGATTAAAAGGTGACGATTTAAAATCAATCAAGGCATAAAATATATGGATACGTTACAAGCGTTTGTGTTGGGCATAATACAGGGATTGACAGAGTATTTGCCAGTAAGTAGTAGTGGACATTTAACGATAGGATCCTATTTCTTTGGATTGGAAGATGGTGAATCCAATTTGATGTTTGTAATAGCCGTACATTTAGCTACCGTTTTGAGTACATTGGTTATCCTATGGAAAGATATTGTATGGTTGATTAAGGGCTGTTTGAAGTTCCAGTGGAATGATGAGATGAAGTATCTTGTTAATATAATTATCTCTATGATTCCTATCGGAATTGTCGGTGTATTCTTTAAAGATGCGGTGGAAGAAGTGTTCGGTTCTGGCTTGTTCGTAGTGGGACTTATGTTGCTGTTGACAGCCACCTTGTTGACATTTTCCTATTATGCGAAGCCAAGACAGAAAGAGAATATATCTATGAAAGATGCCTTTATCATAGGCCTATCTCAAGCTTGTGCTGTTATGCCGGGATTATCACGTTCGGGTTCTACAATTGCAACAGGATTGTTGTTGGGCAACAAGAAAGAAAAACTAGCTCAGTTTTCATTTTTGATGGTGATTCCACCGATTGTGGGAGAGGCTTTGTTGGATTGCCTTAAGATAGCAAAAAACGGATATGAATCAGCGATGGCTGGTATCTCACCTATGTCAATGTTGGTTGGTTTCTTGGCAGCTTTTGTCGTAGGCTGTTTAGCATGTAAGTGGATGATTAACATTGTAAAGAAAGGAAAACTGATTTATTTCGCTATATATTGTGCCATCGTTGGAACTATCTGTGTGATAAGTTCTCTTTAAGTGTTTGATTGATGAATTTTGAAAAAGGAGAAATATTATATTTTGACAAACCTCTTCGATGGACCTCTTTTGATTTAGTAAACAAAGCTCGCAACATCATTCGATATCAGTTGGGAGTGAAAAAATTAAAGATAGGACATGCCGGTACATTAGATCCGTTGGCAACAGGGGTGATGATTGTATGTACGGGTAAATGTACCAAACAGATTGATACGTTTCAGTATCAAACAAAGGAGTATATCGCGACGTTGCAACTAGGAAGTACCACTCCCTCTTTCGATTTGGAAACAGAGGTGGATAGTGTCTATCCTACAGAACATATTACAGAAGAATTGTTGAATAAAACACTCTCGAAGTTTATAGGAGAGATTAAACAAGTGCCTCCAGTCTATTCTGCTGTGAAGATAAACGGTAAACGTGCCTATCAGTATGCTAGAAAAGGTGAAGAGGTGGAGATCAAACCCAAAACATTGGTGATTGATGAGATTGAATTGTTGAGTTTCTCTGACAATGTGGCAACGATACGAGTGGTTTGTAGCAAAGGTACTTATATACGAGCCTTGGCACGTGATATCGGAGTGGAACTGAATAGCGGTGCGCATTTGATTGCTCTGAAACGCACACGAATAGGTGATGTAAAAGTAGAAGATTGTGTCAGTATAGAGAAGTTTGAATCTATGATACAAGCCATTAAAGATGATTATATAATTAGTAACGACAATAATAACAAGTAAGTATGAAGTTATCCAAATTTAAATTTGATTTGCCAGAGGAGCAGATAGCTCTATATCCTTCTGAACATAGGGATGAGGCAAGATTGTTGGTACTTAACCGAAAAACGGGAGAGATAGAACATAAAGAATTTAAACAGGTGATTGATTATTTTGATGATCAGGACGTGTTTATCTTTAATGATACAAAAGTGTTCCCAGCTTGTTTGTATGGAAACAAAGAAAAAACCAATGCTAAGATTCAGGTTTTCTTGTTGCGTGAGTTGAATGAAGAGATGCGTTTTTGGGATGTTTTAGTTGATCCTGCAAGAAAGATTCGTATAGGAAACAAATTGTATTTTGGAGAAGACGATTCGTTGGTGGCAGAGGTTATTGATAATACTACCTCAAGAGGAAGAACCCTTCGTTTCTTGTATGAAGGAACGTATGAGGAGTTCCGTGAGACGCTATACAAGTTGGGTGAGACCCCGTTGCCAGATCATATAAAAAATCATCGTCAGGTAGAACCAGAGGATGCAGAACGCTATCAAACCATCTATGCTAAAAATGAAGGTGCAGTGGTAGCACCGGCAGCTGGATTACATTTCAGCAAGCAATTGATGAAACGCCTAGAAATCAAGGGATGTGAATTTGCATATATAACATTACATGCTGGATTGGGTAATTTCCGTGATATTGATGTGGAAGATCTGACAAAACATAAAATGGACTCCGAAGAATTGGAAATATTAGCAAATCAGGCTGATATTATCAATCGGGCACATCTAGCAAAGAAGCATGTTTGTGCGGTTGGAACCACTGTTATGCGTGCTGTTGAGAGTAGTGTGGGAACAGATGCGATGGTGAAGCCGTTTAAGGGTTGGACCAATAAATTCATCTTCCCTCCATACGATTTTATGGTGGCAGATCGTATGATCACTAATTTTCACATGCCGTTATCTACTTTGTTGATGTTGGTTTGTGCATTTGGTGATTACGATAAGGTGATGAACGCATATGATGTAGCAGTTAAAGAGAAATATAGATTCGGTTCGTATGGTGATGCAATGTTGATCATCTAAAGGACTAAAAATAGAGTTAGGAACTCATCGACAAAATTTCGCCATTTGTCGATGAGTTTTTTTTATTGGTTGAATTTATTTATAGCGAAAAAAATAGTAAAACACAACAAAATAGGGCGGTTGATGTTTGCAAAGTTCGAAAACAAACATTATTTTTGTTTTTTTGAATAAAGATTCTCTTGAAAAAGAGTCGATGATGAATATAAGTATTTGAGTGATAGATAATTAATTGGGTTAGTTCGTTTGGTGCATAAAATTTGATGATTAATAAAACGAACAAAGGTTAAAGGTCAAGAATGAAATAGGCTTCGTTAAGATTAAAAAAAAGCGAAAAAAGACGGAGATATTTTTATTCTGCTGGTAAAGAAACATAGTATGAAGATGAGTATTACAAAAAAACGAAATAGTAAGAAGATGAATTCGATACAGAGATTTTGCATTCGAGTTGTTACGTTCATGACATTAGTCTTGGCGCAGGGAGGTGTTGTATATGCACAGCAGTTGAAGGTGGATGAGCAAACTTCGACGAAAGCATGTCCAAGAGAGCCGATTGTATTAACGGCTTCAGGCTTTGGTAGCGGAGTGACGCTTGTAGATGTATATAAATCAACGACAGGTGGGACGAACTATAAAGTAATCGGTTCTGTGTCAGACCCTTCTGGCGTATTTAAGTACGTAGATGATATGGGTAGCACTGCTGTCTCATATTATATGCAGGTACAAGGGGGAAGTGCGAAAACGAATACTGTGAATGTTAGTGTAAATACGGATTGTGCGAGACTATGTCACCAATCCTCCTCAGGAGATTATATCAATGGTACAGATTTCAATGTGTTGCCATACAATACGACATCTCCGGTTAGTTACACGCCTGCAGAAAATGCCAACATAGAATCCTATTTTTCTGATTATGATGTAAAATTTTCGATTAACGAATGTGGTGCTGGTCGTGCGATTACTAATGATGTAAGTTCATATTTGGGATATTTGCCACAGGCTAATTCATCTACATATTCCAATTATTATTGGGTGAATGACTCAAAATATTCAGGACTCAACTGTGCGCCTTTTACCTTTTGGTTTTATATGATTGATGGGAATCGTAGGCCAGTTTGGGATGAAAAGTATTACCGTTTGGCAATGAAAGCGTATGTGGTAAAGCAAGGTGGTTGTCACGATGAATGTGCTAGTGCACAATTTAAATTGGAAACGGGTGTGGGTTCTCAGGATAATTTTTACAATAATGCTGACCACATGGAAATTATTGTGTATGATGATAAAACAAATCAGCAATTGGGACAACCTTTCCATATTGATAAGTCTTTTGGGGAAATCATGGTGAATTCATTATTGTGTAATGAAAGTTATGCTGACAGACTTCTTCGATTGGAAATCCATTTTTATGGTAGGTTCCATTTAAGAAATAAAAATGCAAACACGTGGGTTGACTTGAGCCCTCGTTTCCAACAGATGGGATGTATGAAAGTCGCTGTGGACTATGTGTCGGCTGAAATCATGTCTGTCTGTATGGATAATTCTGCTGCATGTATTAATGAAAGTGTAACTGTTGTGGCTGCAGGTTTCCCATATAATGCAAACTATGTTTGGGAAGTAGATAATGGACACGGAGGATGGGATCCACTAAGAATAGGTGGCTTTACTATGAATGGCCCGAATTATCGTGAAGTTAGCATTCCAGTAACAGAGGTCGGAAAAAAGAAATATCGTGTTCGTGATAGCAGAACATCAGAGGCAGATGCACCACCTATTGAATTTTATGTGACAGGTAAGAATTGTGACCCTATTCAGCCAACAGAAATCAAAGGTCCTGCCAATCCATTCTGTATTCCAAATAATAAAGAAGATGGAAAGTTCACAGTGGCTCCGATAGATGCGAATCCAGATGTTCGATATACATGGTCGTTTACATCACCTTCAGGAAAAACCTTTGGTAGTGATAAAATCCAATTCGATGGTGGTGAATTAGAGTCGGATACTCGTGGTGCAAGTATCTATTTGCTCTTGGATGGTAATGCAGAAGAGGGTGAATATACGGTAACTGTACAGGCAGTCAAAAAAGAGGTCTATTCCAATGGTGAATATGCTTATGTGACAGCCGGAGATCCTATTTCAAAGAAGTTTACTGTCTATAAAACACCTCAGATTGTGGTGGCAAAACAGGGTACGGAAGGAATGGATCAGACGCAGATAACATTGTGTCCGACCGACCGAGAACAGACGTTGGTGGCTGTGGCGGATGCTAAAAATGGATTCCATTCCATTTATGAAAATAGATATTCGTATGTCTGGAAGTATGGTGCCACGGGTAAAACATACGAAGCTGTGGTAAGCTTCCCAGATTCGGGTGCTTGCGATGGTAAATATAAGGAACATACGGCTCGTGTGAATGTGCAGATTAGCGGAGTGGGCTGTCCAACTACAGCTCAGACTACATGGAAGTTGAGTGAGATACAAAAGCCAACAATCAATTGTCCTGCTAATAAGAACTTGGAATATACATTGGGCCGTACACAAAAGACATACACTGTACCTTGGTCGTTCCCATCTTATACGGCGGGTTGTGAAACCAATCCGAGACTTTCGATTGAATTAAATTTCAGTCCTAAGGCAGGTGGTGATAATATCCATCAGTTGATAGAGACAACCAAGGCTGATATTGACAAATTGACCAAATATTTTTCATTGCCTGCGGGTGTCGGTACGATAGCCTACAAGGTGATAGATGGTTGTAATAACTCTGCATTGTGTGTGATGAACATTACGGTGAAAGATGTCACACCGCCAGATTTGATTTGTAGCGAGATTCCAACGCTATCTACTACATTGTCGGTACAAGAGGGCTGTGATGCTGAACCAGGACACCACGGAAGTCTTCCAATCATAAAAGCGCCTGTTTTGGAAGATCAGAATGGTGTGGATGGATTTATTACAGGACAATATATGGGTCGTGTATCGAATCCAGTTACTATCCCAACAGAAAACAGTTTTGATATCTCTATATTCGATGTAACCATTGATGTGAATGAGAATTATGTAGTGGGTACATCTTATATATTATGGAAATTTGCAGATCCATCGGGTAACACAGCTTATTGTATTCAGAAAATCATAGTAGAGGATGACCGTAAGCCAGATGTAAACTGTATTGACCCTAATTTAGGAGAAGTTAGTAGCTTGGAGGGCAAGTGCGGTTTGTCTGTTAATGGATTGTTGAGTCAGATGACAGAGTTCCCTAAGGGATATGATGTATGTTCTGGTGCAGGACAAGAAATAGATGCTGTTATCTTATATAAAGATGAAGAAGATGATGATTATGAAGTTATCACAAGAGACAGATGGGATGAGATTATATTTGAGGTGAATCATACATATAATATAGTATGGCGATTCTACAAAATATATAATAATAAGGTATATGAAGATTGTTTGGCTTCATTTACGGTTAGAGATAATGAACCTCCTGTATTCAATTGTTCTACCTTATTACCAATTCGTGTAACTGCGAACAGTTATAAGCCTCTCAACAAAGGATATGAATATATGGATTACGCATCCATGAATGATGTAGAAGAGAGAGAAGGTGTAGGCCCAGCAGCTACTATAAAAGTTTATACAGGTACCTTGAAGGAATATTTTGAGAATAATAGTATTCGAATGATTGATCCTTCTGAGGTGACAGACAATTGTGGTGGTGAGATTTTTGTCACTACTAGATTGGAAGGTCCTTCTGATAAGGAAGGTCAAATTACCTCACAGAATATTACCAGCTTGAAACAGTTGCAAGACCATAAGTACTATGTGGGTCTTACTACAATTACTTATACCTTTATAGACGAGTCTGGTAATCCTTCCTCTTGTACGCAGGAAATCATTGTGACGGCAGGAACAACACCTATTCCGAACTGTCCAGCAGATCCTACTGCTACGATATATGTTGATCAGGAATGTAAGGCTAATTTCGTCTTGAAGAAGAGTGAAGTGCCAGATGCAATGATCCCAGTTAATCAGGAAGGTTTGTGGTTCAACTTCAGAAGAACCGTAATCGCAGGTCTTCACTTTGATGAGGAGTGTCTGATTGCTCAGGGTTATTTCCTTGACAGCCTTGATAAAGTGGTAGGCTACCATGATTATAATGGTCAGAAGTTGACATTGGATTTCTTAGGTGAGAAATATTTGTCAGATCCAGATTTCTTGAATAGTGACTTGAACTGCTGGCGTTCATGGTCTTCTGCTTATAATCCTGTAGGACCAGGCATAGGACCGGGTGTTGGACCAGGTGTTGGACCGGGTGCAGGACCAGCCGCTAATTGCGATGGTGAAACGGTCTTGTCTGCTTCTAACAAATTCACGACGGTAACGGAATATTTAGGTTATCCGTTCGAGGTAGAATTGTTGGATTCAACTGGTACGTCGGTTCAGAAAGTCATGAATCCATATACAGAAGGAGATAAGGCGACGACGAATGTCATGTACGCAAGATGGTTCTCGAACAATTCTAACCATGAATGTAATAGTTTGAGCTATTCATTTAAAGATGCACCGGTTAAGAGATTGAATAATTTTGATGAAGAGATATTCAATTTGAGATTGACCAAAGGTGTGTATAGATTGGTATATCGTTTCCAAAATGAAAAGGGCGGTATGCAATTAGATAGTTGTGTTATCACAGTTAATGTGATCGATACGATACCACCATCATTGGAGTGTGGTGACTGGAGTAAATCAGGTGAGTTTGTAGCAGGACCAGATTGTAAGGTTCCAGTTGATTCTGTACCATGGTTTAAGAAACCTACTGTGGCAGATTTGAATGTGAAAGATAATTGTACATCGGATCCTAATGATTTCACGATTTCATGGCGTCGTTCATGGGGAACGTACAAGGATATCACCATGGAAGCAGCTTTGACAGATGCATTCCCAATGGGTGAGACTACCATGAAGTGGGTGGTTACAGATCAATCAGGTAATGAGTCGATGTGTATTCAAACCATAAATGTAGTAGATAAAACAGGACCAGTAGTGGATTGTTCGAAGTTGGATACCATCCATGCTGAGACTGAAAGTAATTGTGAAGCATCGGCAGAGGCTGTCATTAAGGCAGGTCTTTCAATTCCGTACGCAGATGATGATCAATGTTCGCCAACAGGAGGACGTATAGCAGGTCAGGGTGTTCGTAGTGATGGTAGAGATATCTTTACAGATCCTTATCCTAAGGGTATAACTATTATCACATGGACATTTGCAGATTCTTTGAATAACACCTCAGTTTGTAAACAATATATAGAGGTAGTTGATAGTATGCAACCTGTTATTAGTTGTGAAGAGATAGAGGATGTTACGATTAATTTGCAACCTCAGCATTGTACGGCTTCAAAAGATACTGTTCGTACAATTTTAGGTTCTCATTCCGCTCAAGATGATTGTGACGGTGATATCATTGGTGTTCCACATGTGTTGTTGCCAGATGAAACATTGGCAGATCTGTTTGATTCGTTCATTAAGGACACAACGTATGTGATTGTATGGACGTTTACAGATCAAGAGGGTAATGAGGTGAGATGTTCTCATAATTTAAGAATAAATGATGTGACACCTCCTATCGTGGATACGATATGTAAGGATCCAGAAAAGAATCTTACGGCAACAGTTGAATGTTCGTTGACGTATGATGAGTTGCAATTGCCTTCCGATGAAAGCATGATATTACATGGTGATTGTGATGGTGATATTGTACCTCGTAAGGTAGCGAAGGTTGCACAACCTGATCATACATATCTATTGTATGAGTCAAGTGAATTGAAGGATATTGAATACCCTGTTACAGCAGAAGGATATCCTCATATTATCTGGTGGATTTACACAGATAAGTCTATGAATAGAGATACATGTCAGACGTTGATCAACATTACTGATGATATACCTCCAGTGTTGGAAGATTGTGATGTGGATCCAGAAATCAGCTTGACTGTTTCTGACACTGTTTGTGCTATCGATCCTGCTGAGGTAAAGGTTTATATTAGAGAGCCTAAGGCACATGACGTTTGTGATGATTATCTAGGAGATGCTGGATTAGTATGGTTAGACCCAGTTGTTGAAAGATATTATATCAATAAGCAATGTGATATATACGGAACAGATACAGTATGTGTATATGATACAACATTGACGGCAGATGGTATTAATAAGAAGTGGGATGAAGATCTCTTCATCAAAGGTCGTACATTGTTGCGTTGGATCTTTACAGATACAAAGGGTAACACAGTTGAGTGTGTTAAGAGTGTGGATGTTGTTGACCATACACCTCCATATTTTGACTGTAGTAAGATTAATCCTGACACATTGCGCCCAGAAGCATATCCAGGTGAGTGTCTAGTAGAGTTTGCTAATTTGAAAAAGGATGTTTTGGATACATTGGCTTACAAAGCATACGATGCATGCTCGGGAGATTCTATTCCAGGAGTTTTGACATTGAATGGTACGATGGAATTGCCAGATTCTTATACTATGGAGGTAGGTGTGATGTATAAGCTTCTTTGGTTGTTCAAGGATGAAGATGGAAATTCAACTACATGTCCTCAGTGGATCTTACCTTCACATGTGAACCCTATTAGATTTGATTGCTCTACATTGGAAGATACGGTTGTAGTGGTGGCAGATAAAGGTTCATGTACAATTAATGCAGACACGATGAAGACACAGCTTACGGTTCCAGAGGCCGTAGATACATGTTCTTCTGAAGTGATTTATGCAGTTGCATATACAGCTGATTCTATTTCATCAATCGATTTGAATACCTATGAGTTCCCAACAGGAGATACAAAGGTTAATTGGATGTTTGTTAGTCCATGGAACTTACATGATACTTTGTGGTGTTCTCAGATCGTAAGTGTAAAAGGTAACAAGCAATTTAATATTGATTGTGAGAATGTTACGCCAACTGTATATGATACAATCTCTGAATGTTTCACAGATCCGATGTCATTCGCGGTTGATACGCCATGGGTCGGTGATCCATGTTTGAATGAGAAGGATCCGATGTATAAACGATTTGGTGTAGGTTCACGTAATGATGGATTTGCATTGAATGAGTCTTATCCATTAGGAAACACTCAGATTAAGTGGGTATTCACAGATTTCACAGGTTCGGTTGATACGTTCTGTATCCAAGATATCGAGATCAGAACGGATAAGGAGCTCATATTCAATTGTGATTCTCTGAATAAGGATACAATAAAAGTAGATGCTATAGAAGGACAGTGTACGGTGGATGCTTCTAATGTTAAATTAACGACACCGTTTGCGCTACATCCTTGTACATTTGATACGGTCTATGGTACACCAGTTCGTAAGGATGGTAAAAAGATTGATGAGCCATATTATGTGGGTATTACTGTAATCAAGTGGATATTCGCAGATACTACTAATACATTGGCTAAACCGATGATCTCTTGTGATCAATATGTTCAGGTGGGTGATGTGAATGTGCCACCAATTGATTGCGACAACTTCCCTGATATGGTTTATCGTTTGAATCCGAACAATTGCTCTATTGAATGGAGTGAGATGAACTTTGATGTAAAGGCTGTTATCGATTTATGTTCGAAGGATACGATTAATCCAACTGTTTCTCGTTACTCAGGAGAGCCTATCACGGCCGAGACATATGATGATAACGGAGAGGCTAAGGTGAAGATTACAACAACTAAGTTTAACGTAGGTGTAGATACTATTTATTGGGATTATTCATTCCATGGCATGGAATATCATTGTCAGCAGACAGTAACTGTGATGGATAGTATGAGCCCAATCTTTGATTGTTCTACGTTGAATGACATTGAAGTGCCAGCTGTCACTGGAACATGTGAGGCACCTTCATCGGCTGTGTTTGATTCATTGCCTGACCCTTGGCCAGCAGCTATTGAATATTGTACGGGAGATAGCATACCAGGACGTGTTTATTTGGATGAGATAACAGCTAAAACTGAATTAACAGCATCATCATCTTATAATGTTTCTGTAGGAGCACATAAGTTGATTTGGGTGTTCATTGATCCAGTTATTAATACGATTGGAGATACTTGTTATCAAAATCTTACGGTTAAGAGTGACATACGTCCTGAGATTGATTGTGATACATTAGCATCGAGACTTGATTCAATCATAATCGAAGGTTGTGATACCTTGTTGAATGAGGATAAGATCCCGACACCGATTGCATTAGATGCTTGTACTAAGGATACTATCTATGGTGTGGGTGCTCGATTGGATGGTAAAGATTTGTACAAGGATGTTTATCCTGTAGGAACAACGATCATCCGATGGACCTTTATTAGTCCGTTCTCATCCGATACGGCAATATGTGATGAACCAATTGTTGTATTGAGTTCTCAGGAAATTGACTTCAATTGTGATGACTTAAAAGATACTGTAGTATTTGATGTGAAAGAGGGCGAATGTAATACGATCGTTACATTGCCATCACATTTTGCTAAACATCCATGTCCTGAACAATCAAAGGTGGATAAGATAGAAGGTATTCCTTCTATTGCTGGAACACCTATGACTAAGCAAGGTGATGAATGGGTTCTTGAAATGAGAACAGGTATTTGGGATGTCATATGGACGTTTACAGATACGAGCAATACATTGCTTTCACCAGTGAAGACTTGTGTTGAACCAGTGAAAGTGGGTGATACGAATCAAATGCCAGTTGATTGTCAAAATTACCCAGACACAGTCGTTATTCTTTCACCGCTCGATTGTGAAATCTCTTGGAGCTCTATAGGATTTAAAGCACCTGAAGTTGTGGATTTGTGTTCACAAGAGGTGATCGTTCCAGAGTTGTCAAGATGGTCTCAGAAGACGATGGATGAGAACTTCACTGTTGGATTAGATACAGTCTATTGGTCATACAGCTTCGCGGGACAAAAGATGGTATGTAAACAAGCCATCGATGTGTTGGATTCTGTTGCACCTAATTTTGATTGTAGTCTGTTGAATCCAATTGTGATGGTTGCACCAGTAGGAACTTGTGAGGTTTCTCCTGAGGCATTGACGGATTCACTTGGTGAATGGTTCGCAGAAGATGTTTGTACAAGTAAACAGGTTAAGGGTGTTGCATTGGTTGATAGCGTGCCAGTTGCAAATGTGACTGCACATGTAGGCGATACCTTGATTGTACATTGGATTTTCAAGAATGATACATTGAATGCACTAGCTAAGGAGTGTGATCAGCTAGTGACAGTAGTAGGACAAGCAGAACCAATCTTTGATTGCTCTACTTTAGAGGATTCTATATTCTTCTTGCGTGTCGGACAATGTGCTAAACCAGGTGACGAAGTGATATTGGGTATTCCAGTCGCTGTTGATTCATGTACAGGTACACCTGTCAATGGTGTTCCATCCCGTCAAGATAGTTTGACGATGTCGGATGACTTCCCATTGGGTGTAACGCTTATCAATTGGACATTCACAAGTGAGTTTAGCCTGACTTCAAAAGTATGTACACAGAAGGTGATTATCAAAGATACAATTGCACCATCCGTGGATTGTACAGTGTTGCCAGATACAATTAAAGCTAGAATCACAGATGATTCTAAATACGATGATGCCATCACGTATGAAGAATTGAAGAATACGCCAAACTTCACTATCCCTACAGTGGAGGATTTGTGTGATAGCATCATAACGGCAGTGGGTACTCGTAGTGATGGAAAGGCTATGGAGGATCTTTATCCATTAGGTGTTGTTGACATAACGTGGACATATACAGATAAGTCTGGAAATTCAGCTACTTGTCATCAAGTTATCTTAGTTGAAGATTATTTGATCGACACATTATATTGTCCTAAGGGATGGAACCACAACACTATCTCTTGTGCGGTTGAGTTACCTAAGGTATATGAAACGTATGAAGAATTTGTTGCAGCTGGTGGTCGTTTCTCAAATCCATCTAAGATGAAAGAGAACTCATTCCGTATGACTGAGGAGTTTACGGGTGTACAATATTGTGATGAGATATATTATCGTACATATCATGTAACAGATGTAAGAAACAATGACATTACATGTTCTGATACAATATATGTAGTCGATCACATTGCACCAGCATTCAATGTTGATTTGAAAGATATAACGATCGCATGTACAGATAACGTTCCTGCAGTTGAACATGTTGAGGTGACGGATTGTGATCCAGAACCAAAATTAGAGATGAAGGAAGTAAGTTATCAAGGTTCTGATCCTTCTAAGTGTGATTATTATACATATGATATCGTTCGTGATTGGACAGCAACAGACCGTTGCGGTAACGTGGGTACAATGAGACAGACGATACATGTGGTAGATACGATTGGACCATCATTTAATTTCCCTGGTAATTGGAGAGATTCAGTTCTTTCTGTCTATCGAAAGGGATGTTTGTTCGAAGTGCCAGATTTCTCTGTAGATGTTGCTGCTATCGTGACGGATAATTGTTCGGATGTTTCTAATCTACGAATCGTTCAGACACCAAGTGCAGGAACATATATCACTCAAACGACTGATGTGGTTGTGAGGGTGTATGATATGTGTGATAACATAGACTCTTTGAAGATCAATGTATATGTTCCTTTGAAGAAAGATATTGTTACAGTGTTAGCCTATGATACAGTTTCTTGTGTGTCAGATTCGAATCGGATCAATCTGATGGATCAGAATTTAAGATTCGCAAACGGTAAGTATCTACAAGAAGACTCTTGGAATCATGAGTTCTTCATGGTGGGAAGTACATTCTTCTACGATATTTATCGTGGAGGCATATCTAAAGAGAATATTGTATATAGTACGAATCCAAATACGTATGCATCTAAATTTAGGAAGAAACAAGATGAGTATGTGATGTTGGATCGTCAGTCCTATACTGATAGGTACTACTTTGTGGCATCCGATACGTTGACGTTGTGTGCTGATACTGCCTCTTCATATATCAGACTGAAGGAGAGACCAAGAGTCTCTATGACTTCGGGTGAAGAAGATATATGTGAATTAGTACATGTGGATTCTACTATGTTATATAGTTATCTGCAATGCGTTGACAATATGGGTGGAGATACGATATTGTCTGAAGGATGGTTGTATGGCGGTCTGAAGTATGACTTAGAGAAGGATACAATTCCATACTCAGCTGATCACAAGTACTTCTCTTATTATAGCGAGAATGAGTGTGGTGTTTCTACATCAATGAATTCATACTTTAGTTTCTGTGGTGACACAACTATCCGTACGAAGGAAGACACATTAGCAGTGTTGGGTGATTCTACGTTGCTTGATGATTTGCGTAAAGATAAGTTGATCGTTTCAGACTCTATTCTTATGATTGTTCATCAACGTATGTCGCCACAAGGAATCTTTATTACGACGCAACCACATGATCCTGCTCGTATATGGCTTGGCGAGTATGTTGAGTTAGAGATGCGTACGAAGTATCCTTATAGTGAGATGTCTTGGTATAAGGTAAAAGGAGAGTATGATAGAAAGGATTTGATGGTCGGAAAAGACGAGCACGAATTTGAGTTTGATGAGTCAAGTGGAGATGAGCAAGATTCGTTAATGTACACATCTTTCTACAGTGAAGTGCAAAATATTTTGGATAATCCTCAAGATACTGCAAAATATTATGTAACTTTGTCTGATAAGGTATGTCCGTCAATCGCAAGTGACTTGGTTCAAGTGAATGTGATTTTGAAATTACCAACAGCCTTTACACCATATGACAAGGATGGTTGGAATGATATATTCATGGAACGCCATTATATTGTCATCTTCGATAGATATGGTCAGAAAGTCTTTGAAGGAAATGACGGATGGGATGGAACATTCAAGGGTGCAATGGCAGATCCGGGAGTTTACTATTATGTAGTAACAATGACGGATGGCTCAATTAGAAAAGGAACCGTAGAAATAATATTCTTAAGAAAGTGAAAGTAATATAGTATAAGTATATATAAAATAGAGGCGTATGAAGAAAGGGTTTTTACATAGGTTAGGAGTCTCGATTGTAATGTGTGGCTTGGCTTTGTCAGTACATGCGCAAGGAACACAATGGGTCAGAGTTTTCAGCCAGGATTTTGGTGGAAATGATGTTGCTGATCCAACGAAACCTCAAACGACTACGTTAACAACAGATGAGATAGGTAGTACCATTCGATTCTCTGGTAATGCATCCATGTCTGGTGTTTATTATCTTACAAAACAATCATTAGAAAATTCAGATTGGCACAAAGGTAGTGATCACACCTATCCAAATGATGTGACGAGAGGTTATTATATGCGAATCAATCCAAATGGTTCGCAGTCGAATGATGTCATGTATGTTCAGCCGCTGTCAGGAATATGTCAGGGTGTGACATTTAAATTTTCGGCTTTTATGTCTAACCTACAGATAAGTGATACCGGTTCGAAACCACATTTGGGTATCGGAATATATTCAGATAAGGAGGGAACCACACTGGTTTCTCCTAGTGCGTTTAAGGATATCACTCTCAATAAGATTACGGATGCGACTTCGACTGTTTTGCCTTGGCAGGAGTTGTCGTTGGATTTCCAGATGAATAATTCATCGGGAACAGCTTATTTTATTGTTTGTGCTATACAACCAGAGACAAATGGTTTCGACTTCGCCATCGACGATATCACTATTGAAGTGCTACACCCAACAGTAAGCATTACTAATTTGGATGAGTTTGAATTTGGTCAGACGGTTCGTTTGGCTGCCGATTTCGAAAATGATGGTTACTTCTCTAATATGAATAATGTCATTTACAAATGGTACTATTCAGCAGATGGAGATGATTATCATGAGATTTATGCTAGTTCATACACAAACAGCAAAAATTTTGTTTTGCCTATTCAAAATTTTGATAAGGATAAAGATAATGGATACTATCGTGTTAAGATAGGTGAGTCTGGTTCATTTGAGTCTGATATTTGCTCTATTCAAGGTGATTTCCGGGTGAATGAAACAAAAAATAAGAAGTTGGTTCACTTGTGTTATGGCGATTATAATGCAGAGTATAATATTAGTGCCGATGACCCTAACATCTATGATGGTATGGAAATTGACATCAATAGTTCGCTTACCATTAAGATATCAATAACAAAACCTACGATTGTACCTGTTGGAGATACACTGATCTGTAGAGGTGATATGTTTAGAGGTAAGACGTATGATTTGGCTAACATATACTATGTAAATATCGATACGGTAAAATCAAAACTATATCCTGAATGTGATAGCTTGTATCATCAATACGAACTGGAGGTGACAGAACCTAAAGTCATCAATTTGATCGATGCTGATATTTGTTTGGGTGAAAAGTATAAGGATACATTGTATGATGCTGTAGGTACTCATTTGTATAAATCATCTACAGGTTGCTTGGATTATCAAGGTAACGTTATTGTGCATCCTACATACAATGAGATTCGTGAATTTGAAATCTGTCTTGGATCTGAATTAGGTGGTGAGACTTATACGAACCCTGGTACATTTACGAAGACATTACATTTATATACATCGCAGTATCATTGCGATAGTGTTATCAATGCAACAATCAAAGTTACAGATCGAATTGTGGCAGAGATACCGCCGGTAGAGATCTGTGAGGGAGATGTATATACGTTTGATGGTAAAAATTATTCAACTCCAGGTATTCATGAGTTGCAGTCATTGTCCACAAGTAAACTGACAGGATGTGATAGTATCACGAAACAAATATTGGTGATTCATGCTGATTACTCAAATATAAATGACCCGATAGATACATTGATCTGTTTCGGATCTCCTCTGTTTGGTGAAATATACGAAGAGCCTACGACTACACCAATATTAGTTAGAGACCCTCATCAATATTATACTACAACAGGATGTGATAGTGTGGTATATTTCAGTTTGACAGTATTGCAGATGGAGCTTCGTTTGAAAGTGAAATCTAATCGAAATACAATTTGTGTAGGTGAACAAGTTGAAATTGATGTGGCTAACTTGAAACCAGCAGACGCACTTTTGTCATGGAACCATGTCTATAGTGGAACCAATATGAAGGCTATATTCACACCAACAGAAGATATGACATATATCGTTTTGGCTCGTAATGAGAGAGCTGGTTGTGAAGCTTCTGATACTGTTCGTGTATGGGTTAGAGATTCACCTGTCTTGACCATCGATACAGTGGATCAAAGAGAGAATCGTGTAGAATATCATACTGAGGGTGGTACATTACCTTATGTAATCTTACTTGATAATAAGGTTGTCGGTGATGAAGCATCTGGAGAGTTGTTGAATTCTTACATCGGAATTCATACGTTGACGGCAAAGGATTCAACGGGTTGTTTCTCTTCTCGTCCATTTGAGATATCACCAATTCCAATCACGCCGAGCGGTTATTTCACTCCGGATGGTGATGGCGTAAATGATTTGTGGCAAATTGAGAACATCGATGTGTATTCTCGAGCTCGTGTCAGAATCTATGCAAGAGATGGTAAATTGATTCAAGAATATAATGGTTATGATAATAATGAAGGATGGGATGGACGTTATCAAGGACATTTATTGCCTCCTACTGATTATTGGTATGAAATCAATCTTCCAGAGATTGATAGACAATACATAGGACATTTCACCTTGTATTATAATCAGAAGTAAAAGAAAATTCTTTGAAAAATAAGGGATAAGGGGCGTTTGAGATTTGTTCAAACGCCCTTTTTTATGCGTTGTACAGTAGCGTTCAGAGGCGATGAGAAATAAAAAATATGTTGTACATCATAAAAACATTTCTAATTTCTTAACTTTTTTGTACCTTTGCACCTCGAAAATTTTTATACACGATGGAGAATCAAAAAATCAGAAATGTAGCGATTATCGCTCACGTTGACCATGGTAAAACTACTTTGGTGGACAAAATGTTATTGGCAGGTCATTTGGTGAAAGATCACCAAACGCCAGGAGAATTAATGCTTGATAATAATGACTTGGAACGTGAACGAGGTATAACAATCGTTTCTAAAAATGTTTCTATCCGATATAAAGATTATAAGATTAATATTATTGACACTCCAGGTCACTCTGATTTCGGTGGTGAGGTGGAACGTGTCCTTAATATGGCTGATGGTGTTCTTTTGTTGGTGGATGCTTTTGAGGGACCTATGCCTCAGACGCGTTTTGTACTTCAAAAAGCATTGCAAATAGGGTTGAAACCTATTTTGGTGATCAATAAAGTAGATAAACCTAATTGTCGTCCAGAGGAGGTGCAAGAGGAAGTGTTTGATTTGATGTTCAATTTAAATGCAACAGAAGAACAGTTGGATTTCCCAACGTTATATGGTTCGGCAAAGAATAATTGGATGTCGGATGATTGGAAGAGTCCTCGTGAGAATGATATTACTCCAGTTTTGGATGCAATCATAAAATATATCCCTGAACCTCGTGTTTTGACCGGTACGCCTCAGATGTTGATTACTTCTTTGGATTTCTCTTCTTATGTAGGCCGTATTGCTGTAGGCCGTATTCATAGAGGATCATTGAAAGAAGGACAGGATGTTTCTTTGGCAAAACGTGATGGCTCAATCAAGAGAGTTCACATAAAGGAACTTCGTATCTTCGAGGGCTTCGGACAAACTTGTGTGCGTGAGGCGCAGTGTGGTGAGTTATGTGCGTTAGTGGGTATTGAAGGATTTGAAATCGGTGATACGATTTGTGATTTGGAGAACCCAGAACCATTGCCTCCTATTGCAATTGATGAACCAACCATGAGTATGGTGTTTGCAGTGAATGACTCACCGTTCTTTGGAAAAGATGGTAAATTTGTTACGTCACGACATATCAATGATCGTTTGATTAAGGAGTTGGATCGAAACTTGGCTCTTCGTGTAGAAAAGAATCCTACAACAGATAAGTGGACAGTTTTCGGTAGAGGTGTCCTTCACTTATCGGTTTTGATTGAGACAATGCGTCGTGAGGGATATGAGTTGCAAGTAGGACAACCTCAGGTTATTATCAAAGAGATTGACGGTGTTAAGTGTGAGCCAGTTGAGCAATTGACAATAGATTTGCCAGATGAAGTGTCTGGTAAGGTGATTGAGATGGTGGCTACTCGCAAGGGTGATATGGTAACAATGGAGAGAAAAGGTGATAGAGTTCATTTGGAGTTCGTTATCCCTTCTAGAGGTATCATCGGTTTGCGTACAAATGTGTTGACAGCAACGGCAGGAGAGGCTGTTATGGCACATCGTTTCTTGGAGTATCAACCTTATAAGGGAGAGATCGAACGTCGTACTAATGGTGCATTGATTGCAATGGAGTCAGGTACAGCTTTCGCTTATGCATTGGATAAGTTGCAAGATAGAGGACGTTTCTTTATCAATCCTCAGGATGAGGTATATGCAGGACAAGTGGTTGGTGAACATTGCAAGGATAATGATATTGTTGTAAATGTGACAAAGTCAAAGCAATTAACCAATATGCGTTCGAAGAGTTCTGATGAAAAGGCAAGAATCATTCCGCCAATCATTTTCTCTTTGGAGGAAGCTTTGGAGTATATTCGTGGTGATGAATATGTGGAAGTCACTCCGCATAGCATGCGTCTAAGAAAAATCATCTTGGATGAGAATGAAAGAAAGAAGGCTAATCGAATGTAAGAGTTTTTAAGTCTGATATTATTCAAAGGAGATACATTGGTTGATGTATCTCCTTTTTTTGTCGATGTCCGATTTTCAGGGGCTTTAACCGACTATCTGCAACAAATTTTCTGTTTATTGCAACGATTCTTCTCTTGGAACGATGTAAATACTGGTATGTTTGCGATGTGTTATTAATATAAAAACCATAAATCCAATGAGAAAATTTAATAGTATAATATTAGTTGTCTTGTTACATGTCTCAGCATGTATAGCAAGTGCTACATGTACACCAGACCTTCATGTTGATGGAAAATACCTAAAAGATCCTTCTGGGAATCAGATCTTATTACATGGTGTGATGGATACACCTAGTATGTGGTTCAATAACGATCGATGGACGAGTTGGGATCTGGGCGGATATGTGCCAGCCGCTGCTCCTAGAGCTATTGCATATTTTAAGAAGATATTTGAAGCAATCACCGATAATTCACAAGGTGCCTATTGTAATTTGTTCCGACTCCATATGGAACCATCGTGGGTAAGAAAAGATGGGGCAGTAGCAGATGGAGAAGTGGATTTGGCTACAACGTATGATCGGGATAAAGTAAAGTATTATCTTGAGAACTTGTTTATTCCTATTGCAGAGGAAGCAAATGCGCATGGCTTGTATGTGATAATGCGTCCTCCTGGAGTTTGTCCGGAAGATATTCAGGTGGGTGATGCTTACCAGAAGTATCTCTTGGATGTGTGGGATATCGTATCTCAGAACGAAAAGGTAAAGGCGTATGCAGGATGGTTGTCAATTGAATTGGCAAATGAACCTGTCCGTGTGAAAGATGCAAATGGTAACCGTCCTACAGATGGTGTGTGGGGTCCAGCCAATGGACCAGCCAAGACAGATTTCTTCCAACCAATTGTTGACAAAATACGAAAGAATGGGTTTACAGGAATCGTATGGATTCCAGGTGAAGGATATCAATCTTCGTATGAGAGTTATACCCAATATCCTATCAATGATGATAATTATGGTTTTGCGGTTCATGTTTATCCAGGATGGTACGGAAATGATGATGCAAACTATTCGGCACAGACGTTTATTGATAATTTCAAAAAACAAGTACCAGGCGTTACCAGTAAACCTGTGGTGATCACGGAGATCGATTGGTCGCCAGGAAAGATTAAATATGATGCGAATGGTAATCCTATAAAGAAATATGATGGTAACTATGAAACAGAAGGTAATTATGGCACATGGGGGACGGCCTCTACTTCTAAGTGGGGAAATGCATTTAAAGCCATGAAAGATTACTATGGAAATGTTTCAATGAACTTGACGAGTACAAATGACTATGTTGATATGAATGAGTTCTTATCATCAGGGAAGGTGCAACCAGCATTCTTAAAAGAAGCTTCTCCTGCAGAAGCATGTGGCGTGACATGTTTTGAATGGTATAAAGAATATGCAAAGAATTTGCCTTCCTGTGATGGTAAATCCACGCTTAAAACGGAGAAAATACCACAAGGTCCATACAATGACATTGTATCCTCTCTCCCTGGTAAGATTGAAGCAGAGAATTTTGATGAAGGTGGAGAAGGCGAGGCTTACCATGATGAGGAAGAAGAGAATCAAGGTGGGGGTGCACGTTTAGACGAAGGTGTAGATGTGAAGAGTGAAGGCGGACGGACTTGCTTAGGATGGACAGTAAAGGGTGAGTGGTTGGAATACACAGTAGATGTGAAAGAGACTTCTCAGTATAAATATACTGCCTATGTAGCTACAGATAATAATAATGCATCATTCCATTTTGAAATAGATGGAGAATCAATCACAAAAACAAAAACGGTTGGCAGTACGGGTGATTGGGATATCTATAAAGAAGTGACAGGCGTTACAAAAGAGATCACTGCAGGAAAACACACGTTGAGATTATCTATCGATGGTTCGTTCTTTGATATCGATTGGTTCTCGTTTGAACCTTATGTAGAGTTAAAGAAGATAAATATCTTCCAAAATGGTAAAGTTGCTTATGCATCAGATGAGTTGTTGGATAGTATCGTCTTTAAAACATCGGTTACTTATGCCTATAAGAATAATCAAGTATGTTATTCAACCAATGAGATGTTGGATAGTATCTTGTTTAATTTTGATGAGGCGGGAGAAAATGGATTGATCACAGATGATTTTGTGTATGATGCCAATATGACCTATCGTGATATGGATAACTATATGGGTGACTGTTGGGGTGCGCAAGGACAGATCGTAAAGGAGACCTATTCGGGAATTAATGGTAATAACACATTGTATGTGTATTTGCCGTATGGATATGATAAGAATAAGAAGTACAATATCTTCTATTTGATGCATGGAGGAGGGGAAAACGAGACAACTGTATTTGGTAATGATGTCAAAATACAGAATGCGTTGGATAATCTGATTAAGCAAGGAGTTATAGAACCTACTATTGTAGTGGCACCGACGTTCAATAAATGTGAGGCTGCAACCTTCTGGAAGGAGTTCAGAGAGAGTGTTGTACAATTTGTGGAGAGCAAGTATTCTACGTATGCAGAAGGTGTTACTACTTTGGAATCATTACAATCTTCACGTATGCACCGTGCGTATGGAGGTTTCTCAATGGGGTCTTTGTCGGTTTGGAATGTCTTTGCCAATTGCTTGGATATCGTAGGATACTATATGCCGTTAAGTGGAAATTATTGGTATGGAAATACAGGAGAAGATGCAGCAAAAGAGTTGAATAATGTAGTGGAGCGTTCTGGCTTGGCTGATAATCAGTTTGCCATCTTCTGTGCGACAGGTACGAAAGACATGGCGTACGGTAACATGAATCCTCAAATGGAGGCCATGAAGAATATGTCTCATTTCCATTATACGTCCGACTTCAATGAAGGTAATTTCTATTATCTAGTGGCACAAGGGAAAGAACATTGGTGGGGACATGTTAAACATTATATTGCACAAGCTCTTCCTTATTTCTTCCACAAGGATTTCGTGACGAAATAATATATTTATCCATTCAAAAGTTAGTAGTGGTGGGGTTTATAAAATTTTATTAGATTTCAGGACATTGATCCCTACCAGTTTTCAAGCCATATATTCGAAAGAGTATATGGCTTTTTTCATCTTTTGTATGAGATGAAATGTGGGAATTAGTTGAAGATTAAATAATTGATAAGAGTCAATAAATCAATGGTGACGGACAATTCATCTTCTAAATCTTTTCGTAACATGTTAAAAAGACTTAATTTTGTAGTTGTGTAATTTGTGATTCGAAGAACCACTGTATAGAACTAAAATAAAGAAGGAAACAAAAAATTCATTTGTATGAAGAGATTTTACACTATTATTTTTGTGCTTTTTGCCTTTGTGGTAGCGGGCATAGCAGTTTGTCCTAATTGCTTGGAATGGATAGAAGATGATGAATGGTGTTCGGAATGTGGATCGTGTTTGAGTTGTTGCGAGGATATTGGTCTGCATTGTGAAAACTGTGGAGAATGTTTATCCTCTGGAAATCCGTGTGAGGTGTGTGGCGAGGATGCCAACCATTGTCTGGAGTGTGGATGGGATTACCAGTGCGGTATTTGTGGAAAATGTTCTTATGCAGAGGGTGAAGAAAGTTGCGAAAGTTGTGGCTGCTGCATCGACTGTCAAGACATGTTCGCTCATTGTGCCGTATGTGGTGATTGTTTGGCAGATGTGGATGGCTGTAAGATATGTGGCATAGAGGTTGGTGAGAGTGGCGACAGTCACTGTCAGTCATGTGCGGAGGACTATCAATGTACATGGTGTGAAGGATGTTTCCTTGTGGATGGTTGTGCAGTTTGTGAAGGATGTCATGCCTGTGACGATTGTATAGAATCAAACAATGCGCATTGTGTGGAGTGTGGTGATTGCCTTTCTAATGCGGGTAGTTGCTCACGATGTGATAATGCAGATCATTGTGAGGCGTGTGGAGAACCTTATTGGTGTATATGGTGTGAACAGTGTTTCTTTAATGAAGGAGTTGAACCTTGTGGTGGTTGTTTGGCTTGTGATGATTGTATTGATGGAATAGGTAGCCATTGTGTAGAGTGTGGAGGATGTATGGCAGATGGAAGTGCCTGTGATATATGTGGTTGGGAGATGGGAAGTGAAAGCCATTGTAACAGCTGCGCAGAAGAGTATATTTGTGATAATTGTGGAAAATGTGGTTTTGACGATCAAGATATAGTTGAATTAGAGTTTGGAAAGTTCTGCTCTGATTGTACGGAGGAGTTTGATTTGTTATGTGTTTATTGTGGTGAAGAGGAACGTGAGTGCGATGATTGTGAGATGTGCCGTTCTTGTATAGAGGAAAAATATGTGCATTGTGTGGAGTGTGATCAGTGTTTAGGTGTGGGTGGCGCATGTGAGAGTTGCGGATTGTGCGAAGATTGTGCGTTGGATCTCTATGTTCATTGTGCTTCCTGCAATGAATGTTTCGGTACAGAAGGATATGTCTGTGAAGAATGTGGATTGTGCGAAGCGTGTGGAATGAGTGAAGGTGCTCATTGTCCGGCGTGTGAAGAGTGTTTTGAATCTGTAGAAAAATGTGATAACTGTGGCTATTGCATGGATTGTGCATTGGATTTGAATATTCACTGTCCTTTGTGTGAAGAGTGCAAGCCAGACAATCGTTGTGAGAGTGGTGGCGAACACTGTTCGGATTGCTGTGAAGATAACGGATGGATCTGTTCGAAGTGTGGAACCTGTGTAGAGGGAGCAGGGCTTTCGTTCTGCGATAATTGCGAGTTGTGCGAAGAGTGTTGTCTTGCGAACACATTGGCAAAGAAATGTTTCCATAATATTTGTATAAAGAGTGAAGAGTGGACAAATCATTACTGCTCAACATGTAAAAAATGTAAGTCGGAGTGCAAACATAGTGCAGAGTATGTGGAGCATACTTGTCATTTCGTCAACGGAATTTGTACCATTTGTAAGGCATCGGAGGATGGTACTCCAACCATTTATAGACAACCGCAAATGACAAGATGTAAAGTCGTTGATGCTAATCAGTTAACTTCTATAGATAACATAGCTAAGTATGATACCATCAGTTTCTTCACGAAAGCATTAGGCGATGATCTGAACTATCAGTGGTATGTATGCGATGCTGAAGGTCATGCAACTGCTGTGGGTGAAAACACAGATGATGAATTATATATTCATGGAGCTCAAACACAGAATTTGACCATTACAGGTCCTACCTCGTGTGCCGATAAGATCTCTTACTTCTGTCTTGTCAGCAATGAAAAGGGTACTGCATCGACAGATACTGTAGCAGTAGAGGTGAGTCATGATTTGCAGTGGAGAGACAGAAGCTATCTTCCATCTTCGGCTGATACACTTGCTAAAACGCAGACTGTCTGGTTCTTGAATGGCGAAATGTATGAAAATGTTTATTCTGATTATCACTATAAGGTGTGTGCTGGCAATGGTTGTGGTAAATACACAGGACAGAAAGCTCTCCATCAGTATGGTGATTGGGTGGTTGATTATGAGTCAATTGACGGTCAAGAAGGATTGCGCCACAAGGCTTGTGTCATTTGTGGAGAGAAGTTCTATCAGCATACTGATATTATTGCGGATTATGGACAACCGATCATCACTAGACAACCTAAGAGTGTGAAGTGCGTGACACCGGACTTCGATAAATTGGAGGATTTGGATGGTGAGGAAAAATACGATACGATCTCTTTCTCTGTTTCGGCAAAAGGTGAGGATATTGAATATAGATGGCATGTGATTTATTGGGATGATTATAATAAAAAATGGTATGAGTTAACGGATTATAATGAAGATCAGGATGATTATCTGTATGTGAACGGTTCTGCGGATAGCTATTTTACTATTACCGTTCCTGGTCTTGCATGTTTCCGCTCAGTAAGGTGTTTCTGTGTCCTTTCCAATGAAAAGGGAACCGTTTCAACGGATAGCGTGTCGATTAATGCTTCGCATAACTTTAAATGGAAGCCTCTGGCATATTGGTGGTATAATGGCGGTGACGAATGGTGGAGCTCAGATGTGAAGGATGATTATCCATCGTCTGGTTTCAACACGATCTATTCAAATTACCATTACAAAATCTGCGTGGCAACAGACGACCATGGTCATGAATTGGCAGCCAATGAAGCACCAAGGAAATCACGTCACACCTATGGTGACTGGGTGACTTCTACCGAACATGAAGGCTATGTTTACAAGCAATGTACGGAGTGTGGTGAAAAGTATTGGTTGAAAACTGCCACAGGTGGAGTTCCTACCATTATCTCTTGTTCGGATGACAAGAGAGTGAAGGTGGCTGATTATAGACTAAGCAGTATAGATTCAAGATGGGATGAGGTGAAGAATTATATCGTTTCATTCTCTGTTGAAGCATTGCCAGTTTCAGGAGAAAAAAATAAATATCAATGGTATGAAGCCACTAGAAAATATTCGGATGAAACTAATTTCACTTATAATTACAGAGAATTAAAAAATGGGGATGACGAGAGTTCGTTTATAGAAGGTGCAAAGAGTCCTCAACTGACAATGACTGTGCCTAGTGTATGTCGTTTCTATGAATACATGTGCAAGGTAACCAATAGCAAAGGAACTACTGATTCTCGTATAATAAAACTTACTGTCATGCACAACATGATGTGGATGTCTATTAACGATATTTACCATGATATATCGTATAATAACGTAAGTATGGAGGATTCGTATCTAAAGAAAGTTACCATAAAGAAAG
>JBGUIU010000082.1:0-7400 GCA_045113275.1 Paludibacteraceae bacterium | reverse complement strand
TCTGTTGCATAGTTTTTCAGATTGGTGTAATGAGTGGTGATGACTCCGAATGTTTTTTTCTGGTTGAAGTGATGGAGGAGAGCTTCTGCAATCGCTCCACCAATCTTTGGCTCAGTACCGCTTCCGAATTCATCAATTAGTAAAATGGATTTCTCATCGCAATATCTGACAAACTGCTTCATGTTTGTTAAGTGCGAACTATATGTGCTCAAATCATTTTCAATAGATTGTTCATCTCCAATATCGATAAGTATTGTGTTGAATATTCCCATGATACTGCTTGGATGAAGGGGAACTAATAAGCCGCACTGCATCATGTATTGTAGCAAGCCAACCGTCTTGAGACATACAGATTTTCCTCCTGCATTGGGACCGGAGATTAATAGAATTCTTTTTTCTTTATTCAATTCAATAGATAGGGGAACTACTTCTTTCCCGTTCTCTTTATGCGACAAATAGAGGATCGGATGTTTGGCTTCACTCCAATCTATGATTGTGTCATTGGTTATCTTAGGTAGAACCGATTCTGTCTCGATGGCGAAAAGAGCCTTAGCCCGTATGAAATCAATATGGCCAAGATAGTCGTATGAATCGAGCATCTCAGGAATTCGAGGACGAAGTTCATTACTGATGGCAGTTAATATCTTAATGATTTCTCTGCGTTCTTCGGCCAGTAAATTCTTTATTTTATTATTGATTTCGACAGCTGCTTCTGGTTCAATGAAAACGGTCTTTCCTGTTGCTGATTCGTCGTGTACAATACCTCTGATTCTTCTTTTGTAGGCTGGATTGACAGGGATGACAAGACGACCATCGCGAATGGCAGGTTTGGTGTCAGCATCAATGTAACCATCCGTTTGCGCCTGACGAAGAATAGCAGATACAGTTTTGGAAATACTGCTTTGAGAAATGAATATCTCTCGTCTTATATTGCTGAGTTCGGGCGATGCGTTGTCTTTTATCCTGCCAAATTTATCCAATATCTTATCGATTGCCCGAATGAGGTCAGGGAATGTAAAGATGTCTTTGGATAGTTCTTTGAGGTAATAGTATTCACTCTCTTCTTTGTTGGCGAAGAAGGTGTTGATGAGACCGATTGTTTCAAGCGAGCGACGGATGTCGAAAAGATCAGATTCTTCAATGAAAGTACCTTCGACAGCAATTTTCTGAAGACACTCTCTAACATCATAAAATGCATCTTGTGGAAAATCTTCAGCATTTTCTATTATTGTCACAAACTCGTTCGTTTGATTCAGGTCTTCAATGATTTTAGTATAATTGTTTTGAAAAGTGAGATTATCTATCCATTCATCTCCCAAAGAGGATAGTGTTTTGCTATGTAATATTTTTCGTATCTTGTTAAACCCTGTTTTGGTTTCAAAGTTGGTCGGATAAATCATTTTCTTATATTTAAGGAAACGAGACGCACTCTTGGAGTGCACCTCGTTTCTGAAAATTAATATCGGTTGTTAAACAATAGCAATGAATTGATTGATTGCTAGAAATTATCGGATAAGGGTAACAGAACCTTTCTTCTCTCCGCTCTTGTGAATAGATAAGAAGTCGCTCTTGTAAGTAACTACATATCCATATACACCTTCAGGACATTTGTTGCCGTTCAGATCATAACCATCCCATTCATCCAATTTGCTATTTCCTTCAAATACGATAGTACCAAGTCTGTTGTATATGATGAAATGCATGCTGGTGATAAACTCTGTTCCGACGAATCGGAATGTACTGTTAAGATCATCACCATTTGGTGTGAAGGCATTAGGAGCCCAGAAGTCTTTCCATACATATACGGTTGTTTCACCTTTGTATGTACATCCATCATTATCGACAGCTGCTACTTTGACTAGGAAGGAGTCTCCGTAGGTTTCTGGATATCTATAGACAACGTTTTTGCCAAAGATCTCGTTTGAACCATCACCTGGATCCCATGTCCAGTTGTCAGTTTCAGGATATTGACCATCCATACTGATTACAGGGTTCTTGTCTTCGATCACTCTTGGCGTTACTTGATACAACGTTGGTTTGAATTCCTCAGCTTTGAGTTGAATAGTGTCAAATCCTGTACAACCAATATCATCTGTACCAATAACAGAGATGCTGATATCATCAAATATCGTTGCTTCTATGTTCTTGCCTTGCATCTTCTCAATTTGGTTGTCTTTTGGTGTACAGTGCCAGAT
The DNA here is from genome assembly GCA_045113275.1 of Paludibacteraceae bacterium. Lineage (GTDB taxonomy): Bacteria > Bacteroidota > Bacteroidia > Bacteroidales > Paludibacteraceae > UBA1181. The sequence continues at coordinate 5,205 of JBGUIU010000082.1, read as the reverse complement.
ATAATTTTCGGCACCTGTAGCAGAAAGTTTGATATCGGTTCCTACTTCAGGACAACCCTTCTTGTAGTCTAAGTGCAATCTTACATTAGGAAGAGGATTGACTTTAACTGTGGTTGATTTCACAGCACTACATCCGTTGTAACCAGTTCCTACTACAGTGAACGTTGTAGAGTTCTTCAGAACATTGGTGATTGAACGGCTTGTCTCACCGTTATTCCAGATGTATGATGCGGCACCACTTGCCATTAGCGTAGTGGATTCGCCCTTACATATAGAAGTCTTTCCTATGATTTCCAGTTCTGGAACGTCTTTGGTTGTCACATCGATGTTGATTGTGGCTGTACACATACCTAATGTACCTGTTAAAGATAATGATGTGTTACCTTTAGGTTCGAAATTCAACGTTGATCCTGCAATGTTCTTATTGTTTAATGTCCAAATGTAGGAGTCTCCACCTTGAGCAACTAGGTGAACATTGCTACCCAAACATACATCGGTTTCTCCAGTATAGAAGATTGATGGAGGTGCAATGGTCTTGATTTGTTTGAATTTCTCGTTAACACAACCGTTATTGTCAACACCTTTGACGAATATGTAGGTTGGACGAGAGATAGGAACAATCACCTCGCTGTTGTTGAATGATATATTATCATCGTAGTTCTTGTCTCCATAACCCCAATAATAGGTCTTTGCATCACCTGAAGCTATCATTGTTAAATCATGGTCAACACAAATCTCATCATCACTTATGATATCAAATGCAGGTTTTTGATTAACAGTTACTATGATGCTTGTGGTGTCAGAACATCCGATTTCGTTTGTTCCTTTCACTGTGTATTTAGCATCGATAGTAGGGAAGGCCTCGATACTTTCTTGACTGATACCATTGCTCCATTCATAGTATTTAGCACCATAAGCTCTTAAGGAAACAGCTTCTCCACTACATATAACTGTCTCTCCATCGATGAATACCTGAGGTCTTTCTTTGATGTTGACAGAGACAGATGCGTTGGATGAACACTCATCTGTTGTTCCTTTGACGTTATATGTCACGATTCCAGCAGTATGTTGAACATCGCTCATCTGACTAGTTGTTGAACCAGTTGACCATTCATATTCATTTGCACCGAAGGCTGTGATGTTGATGCCTTCACCCTGACATACGTCGGTTGGAGCAGCAAATGATATTGTAGGATATGCTTTGCTATAGATCGTCTTAGTTATGCTGTTAGTACATAAGTTTTGATCTTTAGCTTCAATCGTAAAGGTTGTGTTCTTGTAGATGTCAGCCGATACGGTATGGTCGTTGAGGCTTCTGCTTTCTCCGTTCTCAGACCAAGTCCAAGTGTAGTCGTAAATTTCACTTGTGTTACTTACAGCAGTTAAGTTGGCTTGCTTTCCTTCACAAACTGCATTGTCGCCTTCAATGGAGAAGTCAGGCAATGGGTTGACAGTTACCGTGTGTTTAACTGTGTTTTCACATCCGTTGACATCTGTACCTGTTACACTATATGTAGTAGTGCTTAGTGGGGTAGTCGTTAACACATCAGTTTGAAGTCCTGTACTCCAGATGTAACTGCTAGCTCCCTGAGCGGTCAATGAGACTGGTTGGTTGATACAGATCTTATCAGTACCGGAAATTGTGACGTCAGGCAATTCCCATATATTGATAGAGATAGACACAGAATCCAAACAACCATCGGTGTTACCAACTACTTTGTAGGTTGTAGGTTCTTCAGGCATTACATTTATTGTATTGCCCGTTTCTCCTGTTTCCCATGTATATCCATTTGCGCCTAATACTATAATAGATGCCATCTTACCTTTACAGATAGTGCCAGGGGCATTGTATGTCAGTTTTGGATTGTCTTTCTTCTTGATTTGTTTGGTTGCAGAAGAAGAACATCCATTTTCATCGGTACCAATAACAGTGAAGACTTGAGTAGCAGAGATGATTGGATGAATCGTGTCTGTTGTCTCTGTTGTTGGAGACCATGCATATGTCTTTGCTCCTTGTGCGATTAATTCTGCTTTCTTTCCTTCACAGATGGTAGCATCTCCTTGTATTGAAACAACTGGTAATGGGTTCACTGTGATGGTGAATGTGTCTCTTGATTCACAATTGTTAGCACTCTTACCGATTAGATAGTAGTCGGTAGTGGTAGTAGGAGAGACGCTGATACCTGTTTGTGTGGAACCATTGCTCCAGATATAGGAGTTAGCTCCAGAAGCTTGCAGATATGTGGTTTGACCGAAACAGATTTTGTCGTTTGCACCAGAAATCTGAACATTAGGAAGATCCCACTTCTTGACTGTTGTGCTTGCTTGTGACGTACATCCGTTAGTAGTACCGTACACAGTATAGGTCTTGGTCTCCGTGATTGTGTCGGTGATGCTATTGTCAGTACGTTCGTCTTCCCATTTGTATGTGGCAGCACCTGTTGCAGTTAACGTTGCTGTGGTTCCGTCACATACTGCAGACGGCGCATTGATATTGATTGTAGGATACTTCTTCATCTTTACAGTCTTTGTCTGGAAAGATATACAGTTGTTATCGTTGACCGCTTTTACTTTAAATAATTGGTCTTTGTCGATAGCCTGTTTTAACGTATCTGTTACGATATCAGCATGAGATACCCATGTGTAGGTTGCAGGATCACCTTCAATCCACAATGTGTCAACGTCACCTTCACAGACAAGTTCTAGACCTTTTATCTCGAAGTTAGGTAAAGCATTTATACGAACTGTGAATTCAGCATTGTTTGTACATCCATAATTATCTTTACCTGTTACAGTATATTTTGTGTCAACTAATGGATGAACAATAATCTGGTTATTCGTTGCTCCTGTATTCCAAGTATAGCTTATACCTCCTTGACCTTTCAAGATTACACTATCATTTAAACAGATGCTGTTTATGTTGTTTTCTGATTCAATTTTAATTTCAGGCAATTCTCTTACGGTTACAGAGATTGAATCAGTTGTTGTACATCCGTTTTTTGTTCCTTGAACAATGTAAGTTGTGTCTTTCTCTGGCACATCAACGAAACTACGTTGTGTAATTTCTTTATCACTTATCCATTTATATGTACTTGCACCATTTACAGATACTATGGCAGAGTTACCATAACATACATAAGGTGGAGCATCAAGACTTAATGAAGGGTATGCTTTTGAATCTACATTATGAGATGCAGTGTTGTAACAATTGTGATTGTCTGTCACTTTGACATAGAACGTTTGATTACTTGTTACGAATGCTTTTAGTGTATCTTTGTCTTTATATTTATCATATCCGGTCCATTCATAATTTATTATTTCAAAATCATCGGTGCTCTTAGCCACTAGCTCGAATGTGTCTTTCTCGCAAGATTCGTTGATACCTTCGATGGTTACGATTGGCAATGGATGCACGGTGATAACTGTATCAGCACTGTTTTGACATCCATACTTGTCTTCTCCCACGACACTATATGTGGTAGTGTTTGAAGGTGTTACGATGATATGATCTTTCTTCTCTTTTGTACTCCATGTATATTTGCCCGAAATACCACCTTTTGCGTCAAGTTTGATTCTTCCTTGTCCTTTACATATCTCACTAGAAGGAGTGTTGTCATCAGCATTGAATGTTTCTATACTGATTGTAGGCAATGAAAGCACTTTTACTGGAAGATCGAGTGGAGTTTCACATCCATTAGAAGTACCAATAACTGTGAATACAGTATCTTGCGTGATAACATCTGTTCTGTAGTTCTTAGTGGAGTTGTCGTTGGTCCACAAATAAGAGGTTGCACCCTTGACCGAGATGGTTGATTTGCTGCCGTAGCAAATCTCTTCATTGTAGGCGTAATCTAATGTTGGATGATCAATCTTAGTCACATTATATTTTGTTGTGAATTGACATGCATTGTGATCTGTTGCTACAACAAAGAATGTGGTGTCGGATTCAATCACAGCTTTGATTATATTTGTGTCATACCAAATTGTATCCGAACCGTTTTCATCAGTGATCCAATCATAGCGAACTGCAGTTGCAGAGTTAGCTGTAAGTGTGATTTCTTCATTCTTACATTGTGCATTCGGTCCGCTAATCTCCAAATCGGTTGGTAATTGGTTGACGGTTACGGTATGCTCTGCTGTGGACTTACATCCGTATTCATCTGTACCTGTCACATTGTAGGTCTTAGTGGTCAATGGACTTTCGGTGATGTTAGGAGTTGTCTCACCATTGTGTCTCCACTTATATTCTAATGTTCCAATTCTGCCTTCTACTAAATTCTCTCCGGCTACTAGCTCGACGCTATCATTCAAACATATAGCATCCTTAGCTGTAATAGAGAATATTGGTAATTGAAGGGTGTCGATTGTGATGGTGTATGGAGTCGTACATCCGTTGGTAGTTCCGCTCACATGGAATATGGTTGGTTCTGTTAATGTAGCAGCGAATGAGTTGTCCTCCGAGTCGTTTTCCCATTTATATGATTCTGCACCACTTACATATATGACTATTGTACCGTTATAACATACACTATCTCGTCCTGTATTGGTTTTGTGGGATAGGATAGGATAGTCTTTTGCTTTTACTTCATAAGATGCTGAATCAACACAAGAGTATTCATCTTTTACGATAACCCAGAATGTTTGTGCATCTTCCTCGATTTTTGCATTTAATTTACGAGTCGTCGCGCCTTCGATGACAGTGCCATTTGTATGCCACTCGTAGGTTGCATTCGTAATAGATTTTGTTTTGAGTGAAACATTCTCTCCTCGACAGATGTACTCTTCACCTTCAATAGAGACTTTTGGTAATGCACGAACAGTGACATCTATTTCGTCGTTGCCCTTACATCCGTGAATGTCTGTTCCGTTTACAGAGTAGGTGGTGATGCCACTCTTAGCCGGAGTGACTGTAATTCTGTCTGTTGTTTCACCTGTGCTCCATTTATAATTTCCACTTGCACCACCTGTGGCTGTTAATTCAGCGGATTGATACAAACAGATTGGTGAAACATCTTCAATCTTGATGGATGGAAGAGCCCATACTTTGATGGCAGTATCGATACGTGAGGTACAATTGTTGGTTGTTCCTTCAACGTAGATCTCAGTTCTCTCTGTCACATTATCTAACTTGAGATAGTTGTTTGTAGAACCATCACTCCATACATATCCGTTGTTAGCACCTGTGACGTAGATTGTACGTGATTC
>JBGUIU010000081.1:0-3254 GCA_045113275.1 Paludibacteraceae bacterium | reverse complement strand
ATGAACCCTCAGACGGCAAAAGGCGTGTTCCTTGATTGGTGGGGTTATCGTGTGGGTGTGAACAGATACGTAACCATTAACGGCACTCCAATACGTCTTGATGATGATTATTTCAGATTTTTGCTGTTTTATCGTGCACTGAGCAATATCAGTGATACAACCGCATATACAGTGAATAACCTGTTATCAATGCTGACAAGCAGTGATGTAGTTATCCAGGATAACGGAGACATGACTTTTAATTTGATTGTTTATGGGGATTTGACCGAACTTGAAAAAACAATCATTAAACAGTACGGACTTCTTAACAGACCGGCAGGGGTAATGTATAACAAGACTACGATATACCCTGATGCTGAAAAACAATTCGGCTTTTTCGGCAGTGGTTTACATCCGTTTAATCAGGCACCTTTTAACAATTCTTATGAAGTCTAATGTAAGGAATTAAGAATATGAGCAATTATCCTACCGACAAATTGACAAGTGTTTTTGCGGTCAATGGTGATAAGAGATTACCACCGGCAACCGCTGCACTTGCGGGCAGTGGCCGTGCTTCGCAGTATGAAGGCTTTAAACTTGAAAACAGTATGCCGTTATCACTGGGCGGTATTCCGCCATATCGTGAGGATTTTAACGGCATTTTTTACCTGTTTTCACAGTTTTTGCTGTGGTATCAACAGGGCGGTATCATGAAGTATGATGCTACCCTTGATTATGAAGTGAATAACGAAATCTACTACAACGGCACAAAATACCGCTGTATTCAAAACAACGGGGCAAGTTCTACCGTTAAAGCTCCGACTGACACATCATATTGGGAAGTAATTAATAACTTTGGCGATCCTGTACGTTACAACACGGTACAGTCTCTTTCAGCATCTCAGCAGTTACAGGCCAGAACTAATATAGATGCTTTAAGTACGGGCGAGTTCAACACTCAGGGCGGTGTGAAGTTTGCGACTGACAGTGACTTTTTACAGCTGTTAAGCACGAATGACAACATTCTTTCCAAAATGCCGTGGCAGACGATACCGAACGTTTACAGCCGTAACAAACCCGTGGTAACTGATATTCTGTGGTCGGGTGATAGCGATAAGGGTGATATAACGCTTTCAGCACCATTTACAGATTATGATGTGCTTATGTGTGTTTTTGGAAGTAGTGATAATTCTCCACCGTCTACTCCATGGGATTATTCTTTTATCCCCGTTTGGATATTAAGAAAAGCCATAATTGAACATGATTTATTCGGTATTGTTCCAACAACAATAAACATTACAAACGATCATTTTAACAACTGGATAATAACCATTGCTGATAGTACGACAACATTTTTAAAACACTATGATGATAACGGCCTTCATATGTGGCGTGTTATCGGCATACGTTATACGTCAAGTGTTTCACCTCAGGCGGTTTAACAAATTACAAAGGGAAGGTATAAATTATGGCATATCAGTTTCACTATACTCCTACAGGAACAGGAGTTATTTCAGGCAAAGAAGTTCTTGAACAGACCGAAGATGCGATTAACGATCTTAGCGGTCAAATATCGGGTGATGTTCAGACCGCCATTGATACCGCAAACAATGCTTTAAACACTGCAAATACAGCGAGTGCCGATGCTCAAAATGCGGTAAATACTGCAAATACGGCTTATACGGCTGCAACCAATGCACAGAATACCGCAAATGCGGCTCAAACTACCGCAACAAATGCACAAAATGCGGCTACTGCGGCACAGAATGACGTTGACGCTTTAGAGAATGTTGTAACAGGCATTGACGGCAGACTTACAACCACGGAAGGGAATGTTACCAACCTCACTACACGCATGGGTACTGCGGAAGGTAACATAGGCAATCTTCAAACTGCTGTTTCCACCGCACAGGCAACCGCAAATTCAGCACAGCAGACGGCAACGACAGCAAGACAGCAGTCTTATGTAGTTCGATATGCAAGTGTTGCCGTAAGTGATAACAGTACGGTTCCTTACACTGATTTAAACAATGTTGACAACGTTAAGGCAAATGACCTGTTACTCGACACAAACGGCAAGATATATCAAATTTCATCAGTTGATACATCAAATGAAACTGTTTCCGTAACTACTCCTTTAACACAATTAGCTGTTGATAGTTCAGTTGTGCATAAGAGTGGGGATGAGACTGTAGGTGGTCAAAAAACATTAGTAAATTTATTACCGTTAAAAGGTGAAAATTTAGGAACTGAAGCATCAAATAACGCAAGAAGTTTATTATCTTTTCTTGCAAATCGAGACACACAAGATCAATCAGGGATATTTTTAACAAAATTCAGACAAAACAAGCCTCAAGGGGGCATGTCTGGAAACGATGTAGCCTACTTAAGTTTTGACTGTTTAGAAAATTCCGTTAGGACTAATAACGGTTTAAGAATTAACTTTCTAAATTTTGTAGATGATATACCGCAACGATTTGTTTTATGGTCGGGAATTACTGAAAGATTACTTGGAGCAACTAGTGCTCCTTGGAGTGATGTATATACAAATCAGATTAATAGCTTAAATCCCGGCTCTTTATCTCTGCCTGATTTGAATAATGGGATTGATATTTCAGGTTATGTTACTGATTTAACGGGCGGAACAAATAATTTTACGCCTACCGTGGACGGGTATATTTCCTTGTGTGCTATTTCCAACGCGACAAACGGTGCTTTTATTAAACAGGGGGATTTTGGTGCAAGTGGTAGAGATATAACAATAAGCGGCACAAGATACGCTTATGCTTGTTTGCCCGTTGTGAAAAATATTCAGGTTGATATTGCTGTAGTTAGTCAATCACTAGGTTTTGCAAAATTCTACCCATGTCAGGGAAATGTTTAAGGGGTTTAAAAAATGACTGAAGAAATTTTAAATGATGAACTTCAGGAAATTGAAGAAGAAGTTAAAACTTATGATTTTCCTGATGGAACTGTTTTCTATCAGGAATTGAAAGAGAAAGACGGTGTGAAGTGGCTTTGTGGCACAACAGATCAGCCTAGTTTAGCCGATCAGCTCGGATTTTTGGAAAATCATATTTCTGATTCTGAATTGACGCTTAAAAATGGGCGTTTTTATCTGAAAGGATATGTAGCACCCGATCCCGAACTTGCAGAATTAAAGGCACGAAAACTCGCTGAAATTAAGGCGGTTGCAGACCAGTTTGCAAAGTATGAGTGTGAAACAATGTACCTCACATCTTCGGTAGGTTACAGGATCAATGCAGACCATAAAG
>JBGUIU010000080.1:0-3953 GCA_045113275.1 Paludibacteraceae bacterium | reverse complement strand
TTCATCAGAAAGATCATCTTCTGTAAAATGTGTATGTTCTCTTATGAGATTCAAACTTATTATCATTTTCTTATTCCTTAAAGGGCCGGCATCCATGCCAGCCCTTATTTAATGTTTATCTAACGACTATTAGCCAAGATCCCATGAACCACCACCGATAGCACCGGCATCAAGAATTGCAAGTGCTAAACGTCTTTCTACACGAATAGTCAGTAAGTTCTTGATGAAATCATCCTGAGTTCTATCAATATCTACTACTAATTCCTGTCTATCTAAGATAGCTGCACCCAGAGAGAAATCAGCCATCAAATACTTAGCCGGAGTAGCCGGAGTAGTTGAAGTATTAGTAGTTGGAATTGAAGAAGTAGTAATTACCGGAATACCCCACAGAGTTTTCTGAGAAGCTGAGCCAGGACCACCTAAAAGATAACGCTTCTGAGTATCTTTCAGAAGAGTGAGCTTAGTCCAATCCATTGGATTAAGAAGCAGATACTGAGGAGCATAGTTGTTACTCTCAATGGCAGCCTGAATCTTAGCAGCGAAATCAATAAGAGTATCACCTGTATCAATAGTAATTGCAGATGAATAATCATGATAATTACCTGATTTCAGGAAGCCTGCAAGTTCACCAGAAGTGCCTGAACCAGTAACTAACTGCTGATCGATCTTATTCTGCAGGCCATACTGCATGCGAGTATTAATGAAAGCCTGAACTGCCGGAGCATCTGCAGCAAGCTGTTCAGAAATCTTAGTCCAGTGTGCAACAGTTTCAATATTCACATTATACTTTTCAAATGTAAAAGTAGATTCCGGCTTATTTCCAGCTTCAGCAACAACAGCAGCATTATTTGTAAAAGAAGTTTCTTTTACCATACTCATGGAGCCTGCAGTTACAGGAATATGAGGGATAAGAGATTCAATTACAAGCTTTCTGTTTGGGATGCCGATAATACCGCCCATATCCTGAACACCACCAAGGAAATTATCAGTAATGCCTGTAGTAGTAGTAGAAACGGTAGCTGATTTTGTCTTAAAAGTTTCTCTAACGTGCATTCCAGATTTCACATCAGCAGCAAACTTTGAGAAGTTGGCAGTCTTAACGAACTGTTCACCGATAGAAAGATCATGAGAAGAGCCTGAAGGATATTCTTCATTCTTCTTCTGCATAGCTAAGCATTCTGCAGAGAGCTTTTCTAATTCCTTAGCAAACTTAAGCTGCTGTTCACCCAGATCCTTCAGAGCTTTTTCTGAGGATTTAGAAGAATCCTGATACTTCTGATCGATTTCATCAAGTTTCTTAATAATATTCTCAAATTCCATATTAACCCCTTGTAATTTGATTTAAACGATTAAGCAAGCTCATATAACCATTGATATCAACATCTTCAGAAGTATCACACTTTGAATTTATCAATGTAGAAGAAACTGAAATGAGCGTTTCAGCTTCTTTTTTAGAAAAATTGCCTGAATCTCTCAGGAATCTCTCAAGTTCTCTGATATTAGATAATTTCTTTATCTCTTCTATTAAGCAATCTCTCTTTATATCAGTAACAACTGCCTGAGTATTGGCAGGAAAATTCACAATACTTACTTCAGGAAGTTTCTTAACACTGAATATATGGCCAATGTATTCTTTATCTACTACATACTTATCCCAATCCGGATAATAGCCGATAGAGAGCCCCATAGAACTGGAAGAATTATTATCTTTTGCAAACTTTAAGCTAGAATAGATTTCTTTTCCTAACTGGATTTCAGTATTTATAATGCCGGAAATTTTTAAACCTTTTGAATCAACTTCTAAAGAATCCCAGATGCCGATCGGACACCCTGAATAATGTTCATGATTTCCTAACATCAAAGGCATACTGGCTACAGCATTTTTGATATCATTAATTATTCCATCAAAGGCACCGGCTTCCACAATTTCATCATAAGAATCCTTCACACCAAAAACAGAAGCATAACCAGTTATTCTTCCTGTTTCTTCTGATTCTGATTTTTCTGAAAAACTGAAATCAGTTTTAAGAAATATATTCTTCATAAAATCACCTCACACTAAGTTAATTATATAAATTTTTAAGTATAATTTTGCTCTTTTTTTGTGATTTTTGCTCATTTTTGCAAAATTATTGCTTTTCCGGCTGAGTTGTAAGGCCTGTTTGAGATGTTTGTGAAGGATCATAGTTCTCAACCCCTAATTCAGAAACAGGAGCTAAATTTGTTTGAGCTGTTAAGGCATCCCCACCTTCAAGATCTCTTAATCCTTCTTCTCTTCTTACTTCATTTCTGGTTTTAATACCATTTTGAACATAAGTAGCATTTAAAGATGCTCTTTCTGAATCAGAAGCTCTATTTACTTTTGATAATTGACATTTAATCTCAATTCTGCCCCACTCTTCCGGATCTAATGTTTTTAGCAGCACTTCTTCAAAGCTGGTACACATAGGAAGCATCTGAACTTTGTAGAAAAATCTCAGAGCATCATTAAGATCTCCAGTTCCTGATAATAAAGAAGGCGGAATGTTAAACCATTTTGCAAAATCTTCAGTATTATATTTTCTTGTTTCTAACAGCTGAGTTTCAGCAGGAGATAAGGCTAAAGGCTGATATTTAAACGAACTAGGTATAATAGGGATTCCTGAAGCTGTTCTTCTCATTTCAGCATAGTTTTCTAGAAACATCTTTACCTGTCCTTTATCCATGTAGTTATCAGCTGTAAGAATGCCATTTAACTTTCCTTTATTCCGGAATACATCAACAGAAGCATTCTGAGCAGAAATAGCTTCTGATAAAGTACTTCTTGCAAATTCCTTAACTGATAAACCTATGATGCCATTACCCAAACCTTTCCAGTGAATCATATCTTTTGCATCAATAATTTCTATTTTGTTATCTTCAGTGAAGTACTTGTATTTAACTATTCTGCCCTTTTCTTTTATCGTTTCAACCTGCTCAGCATTTAAAGGATACAGGGATAAAATATAATTTCCACCGGCTGATCTATTTATCATGGCATAAGCATTACCAGAAAGAAGATAGTTTAAACACATGGTAGATTTAAACTCTGAAGGAGTCATTTCTTGATTTGGTTGAAAATTAAGAAGCTTATACAGATAGTGATCGCTATCTAGAGTTCTATTTCCATTTGCATCTACTTTTAAAACATCAATAGGCAGACATTTAAAAGTGTTTGAGATAAGATTTACACACTGCCAAACTGCAGGAATCTGCATTTCATTTTCTACTGTAGCAGCAGGAGAATCCTGAACAATTGAAGTTATTGGTTTACTTCTCTGAGTTCCAGTATAATTACCTATAATTCCTTTGAGAAAACTCCACAACATATAAATCACCCCTTACAACTAGAAATCAAGCACTACATCATTGAAATTCATCCCTTCATCATTATTATTATAATACATGTATGTATTCTCTATATCTTTTTGTATAATTTGATTGAAGGCCATGATCAAAGCCATCATACTATCTATCTTTGGATCTCCTACACCTTTTTCCTTTCTTGGATAGATGTTTTCTTTAGCATCAACGTGAGCTACAACATTTCCAGCTTGCCACCTGAAAAGAGGATCTCCTGTATTATGTAGCCTTGCAGAATATATCAAAGCTTGTACTTGCTTCATTGGTTCACTAATGTTTCTCATAGTCTGAGAAAGTTCCACCATGTTTAAGCCATAGTTTATTAAATTCTGTGAAATCATTGTGGCCTGTGCTGGATCGTATGCTATGCAGAGAATATCATATAATTTTGCACTTTCTTCTATTTCAGCTTCTATCTGATTATAATCTGTTATTTCTCCTGAATTTGTCTTTAATAATCCATCTCTTACCCAGTTTCCGTAAAATACATTATTTGATGTTCTTACCCTCTCTTCCGGAATCCAAGATTTCTGAAAAGCGTAAAAATGAAGGTTATCTGTAAGATCGTTATA
>JBGUIU010000079.1:0-2559 GCA_045113275.1 Paludibacteraceae bacterium | reverse complement strand
TGCGCCGCTACATCCTGTATTGAGAACGTCTGCTATTGAGTCGCGTGTCAAATACTTAGCATCATTAGTGAAGGCACTGACCTTTGTTGGAACGGTAGGCAACTGACTTACCGTGGCGTAATTCTTGTCGTTTTGCAGTTCAGATACCTTGGTTGGCACTGTAACCACAGGCACGTCGCTTAGCGTGATGTAGTTTGCATCATTAGTCAGTTCACTCACCTTCGTAGGGTTAGCAGGAACTTGCTCGATGGTGATGTAGTTGGCATCATTATCCAACTCACTTACCTTAGTTGGCACCTCAACCGTAGGTACATCGCTAAGTGTGATATAATGTGCGTCGTTGTCCAACTCGCTTACCTTGGTAGGGTTAGCGGGGACCTGCTCAATGGTTATGTATTTTGTATCATTTACAAAGTCACTAAGCTTAGTTGGCAGAGAATCGCGCGTGATGTAGTTTGCATCGTTTGTAAAGGCACTGACATTAAACGGTACGACAGGCAGCTGACTCTCCGTAACGTAGTTCTTATCGTTTTGCAATTCAGACACTTTAGTAGGCACCTCAACAGCAGGCACTTCATTTAGTGTGATATAGTTTGCATCATTAGTCAACTCGCTTACTTTGGTAGGTATTTCTACGGTAGGTAGATCGTTGAGTGTGATGTATTGATTGTCGTTCTCCAATTCGGATAATTTAGAAGGAAGTGCATTAGGAGATACGCGTTCAGCATATAAAGCATAAGGCACACTCATTAGTTGAGAGGTAAGTGAGATAGCATAATCACGTCCCTGATTATATTTCACATTGCATTGTAAGAAGAAGGGTCCATCCGACCATTCGATATCAGAAAGAGAGTAGCCACCCTGTTTTTGGTCATCGCCAATAGCAAAAGTCATCAATCCATTCTCGTTTGTCTTTACCGTACGTGTTTCGGAATAAACAACTGCTCCATTCTCAGAACCTTGTAGGATGAGGATCTCCACATCGACCGAGGTATTGTTGAGCAATTCACCTAAATTGTCGCGAATGACAGCTTGATAACTAATGGTTTGAGGCGTTTTTGCGAATGTATTTGCAAAGGAAATTACTGAAAGTAAAATGAAAAAAATCTTTTTCATACGTATATATTATTCTTTAATGATTTTAATTGTGATGAATTCCTTTTTACGATTATCGGTATATATTTTTAGCAGATAGGCACCGATGGGTTGATTGCCGAGAGACAGATCTATGTTATTTTTTAGTTCACCTTGATAGATGAGTTCCCCTTCCACGTTGGTCAACACAAAGGAGTACCAGTTCTCGTCATTTTCAATAAAGACAGAAAACACATCAGTCGTAGGATTTGGATAGGCCTTTATTTTAATGAGATGGTTATTGACTTCTCTTTTGTTTGTCTGCTCGTGCTGTTCAATAGCAGGTTGTTGAACACCGGCATTAATAGAAAGATTTTCGGTTGAGGTATTTAAATAATCCACCTGACCGACAGAAATCGAGATACTTCCCTCGTTTGTTTTCGTGCCACCTCCACTTGCAACAACGGATGATTGAGAGAATCCATTGAAGGAGTATAATAAAAGCGTCGAACAAATGAGTAATTCCTTTTTAAATAAAAAATTCATATTAGTTGATGTTTGGCGTTTTTGTGATTTTGTATTACTTTGACATGATTGAAAAATTTTATAAAAACACATCCCTTAAATTGTATTTTTTGAGCGTGCAAAATTAATAAAAAGCACAGATGTTTGCAACATATCTTCAATTAAAAAGTTATGAACACAGAATAGATAATATTGACTTTAATGAGTGACTCGTGTTGCTCACTCTTTGTTGTTCGCTATCATAAATTCATTTTCTCTTTTTCTTAATTATTTTTATCTTTGTGAAGATTATTTAAAATAGTATTAAATTTAAACTAATATTATATGAAAAGAATTTCTTTGCTTCTTTTTCTTATAGGTGCATTTCTATTGCCCGTTCAATATTTATCCGCACAAATCATCGAACCTGTTCATTGGAGCATTTCCGAAAAACAAATCAACGACAAAACACTTCAAGTTACATCCACAGCCACAATCGATGAGGGATGGCATATCTACGACCAAGACCTTCCAGAGGATGGTCCTGTATCGACCAAAATAGTCATAGAAGAGTGTCAGAATGCCAAGGCACAAAATAATCCAAAGAGTAACATAAAAGCCACAGAAAAGTTTGAAGAACTTTTTCAGATGAAACTACGTTGGTTTGAGAAAAAAGTAACTTTCACTCAAACATTTCTCTTAAACGATGCCGGTAACTACTCCATCAAAGGATATGTAGAATATATGGCATGTAATGATAATACATGTCTTCCTCCTTCTAAAGTACCTTTCTCATTCGAGGGTAAGAATCCATCAGCGACTTCTTCTACGTCACAAAAGAATGTGGATACCGCCGCTACTCCATCCGATACAAGTACAAACCTAACCGCCTTTTCGTTTAATGAGCTAACCCCTAACGGGAAAGACACAACCGGGAAAGCACAAGAGATACTAGAGACACAAGAAACCTGGCAACCAGTC
>JBGUIU010000078.1:0-14254 GCA_045113275.1 Paludibacteraceae bacterium | reverse complement strand
CTTCGGAACTTTCAAGATCGGTATTTCGACCCGTGGTGTGGAGAACATCGGCGACTTCTCCATGTCGGAGCATCTGAAGGGAGCGCGTGTCATGTTCTCCCCTGAGACCAAGGTTGATGGCGGCTCTCGTAAGCACGTGAAGGCCATGCTCGTAGGTCTTTCCTTCAAGAACACCGCCGATCTCGCTAACGGGGATGAAATCACCGCAAAGGCAGAGGCTGCCGAAGAGCCGGTTAATCCTTAATCTTCAACCTTAACGTTAACCCTAACCTTAACTTTAAGCTATGAAGAAGGAAACTATCAAGGCAATCATCCAGATGGTTATTGCCGCCCTCACGGCTCTGCTCACCTCCCTTGGCGTTGTCAGCTGCCTCTAACCAAGCTCCCTCCCTCTTTAGGGCGGGGTGGGCCCCCCAATTTGTGGCCCTTTTTTAGTAAAAGAAGTGGAAAAAATCCCTATTATTCAGTTTTCGCTGCTCTAAAATTTCGTGAACAGGTTTGAAGTTCATATTTTGATACGGGAAACTTCTCTCTTAAATAATAGTTTTCCCGAAGGGATGTTGTCTGAGTAGAATGTAGCTAATAATGCTGCAAAAATTCAGAATTACGAACAAAGAATTCGCAAAAATACTCTATCTTTGCAAAAAAACAACGAATATGCCTACTAACAAGAACGCTTTTATACGATATAAGTACCTGGACAGACTGCTCTCTGACCGGCATCATTACTATGACATGAACGCCCTCACGGAAAAGGTCAACGAAATGATGGAGCGTGACATGCTAGGTATGAGTGTGGGAGTCCGTACAATCCAGAAAGACATTCTTGCACTGCAGTTAGCACCGTTCAGCGCCCCTATTGATTTCAAAAAGATAAATGGAAAAAATGTCTATCGCTATACCGATCCTACCTTTTCTATTTTTTCTCAAGAACTGAGTCGTGAAGAGCGTAACCTCCTACGCGAAGTGCTTAACACCATCGGACAATTCGATGGTCTCGATAACTTCCAGTGGCTTGATAATTTCAAGATAGGACTGGGACTCGAAGATCGCCGTCAGATTATCAGCTTCAGCAACAATCTTTATTATGAGGGTTCCAATTTATTGGGAACGCTGTTCGACCAGATTTCCAACGAAGTGGTTATCCGGCTGTCGTATCACACGTTCAATGATGATACCGTCCGCGCACTCGACTTCCATCCCTATCTGCTGAAGCAGTACAACGACCGCTGGTATCTGATTGGAGCGGCTGATAGCGACAAGAAGATTCTTCATTTCGCCCTCGACAGGATAGATAATGTGGAACCATTGCCACAAAAGAAGTATGAGCAATGTTCTGAAGATCTTGCAGAGCGTTTTGAGGATATAGTAGGTGTTACTCTTTATGAGGACCGTCCTGTTGAACATATCTTGTGCTGGGTAAGTGATACTTCAAAAGGTTATGTCGACACCAAACCTATTCACGGCAGCTATACGCCGATAAAGGGAGAGGACGACGAGCAGCTACGCAAAGAATACCCCCAGTTACAGGGCGGTATGTTCTTCACTCTTGACTGTATCAGCAATTTCGAACTTATCCGCGAACTCTGCTCCTATGGAAAAGAACTCCTTGTTCTGCGCTCCGATGGCACAGTTGCCGATGATGTCAGGAAACGGATTAGCGAGATGAATGATAAATATTCAGAATTGCGAACATAGAATTCGCGACTGTATATTAATTTTGCAGCAGAAACAAACAAATAATACGAATATGATAGAACTTACCGAAAAGGCTGCGAACTATGCAGCAGAGAGATCAAATCAAGTGATAGCAAATGCGCTTGCTAAGGCTTATGAAGACGGCTATCGAGAAGGTTACAGAGATCGAGAGGAAGAAATTCCCGTTGATTTGCGTCGCAATGATACAGAATATGTTGACCTTGGTTTACCAAGTGGGACGTTGTGGGCTAAAGATTATGAGAGGGAGGATGGAAAACTCCAATATCTTCCATATATTAAAACGACAGACTTAAATTTGCCTACAGAGGAGCAATGGAAAGAACTTTTTGAAACATGCATGTGTAGAAATACAATTATTAATGGCCATGCAAATGGAATACTATTTATAGGTCTTAATGGGAATAGTATAAAGTTTTCTTACGAAAGATATTTTGAAGGACAAACTTTAAACTATGGTCAAAATTATGGCACCCATTTTTGGTTAAAGGACGGAGATGACGGAAGAGGAAAAAAGCTGGACAGATATGTAAAGACATTACGTTTAACACAACCAGAATGTATATGGGGTATAGACTGCCTATTCGACTTGTTCGATAATTAAACGAACATAGAATTCGTAATCAAGCATTATCTTTGCAGCAGAAAAATACGAGAGTTATGGCAAACGAGGAATTAAAGAAAAAAAACTGGCATGAGCTTAATGGTACAGTTAGGGTAGTAGTAGAGGCGGCTAACTATAAATTTGAAGATGATAATCGTGCCGTCATTCCATTTGTCTGTGGATTGAAATGGGGTGCGATGAACAATAAAGGTGAAGTCATCATACCGCCCCGATATGATTTTGTTATTATAGATCCACTTACAAATTCTGGACTAGTTAGGGTGGGAATCATTCGCTCCTTTGAAAACGACAACATGACTAGAGACACTGCACCATATTACAGATATAAAGTAGGCCTATTTGATACCATGGGAACGAAGGTTCTTGATGTCAACTACCAAGGAGTAATCATTTCGCAGGATGGAAAGATTCTTTCCGTCCAAAACATGAAAGGGGAATATGGGGTATTAAACCTTAAAGGAGAGATTATTGTCCCATTCGGCAGATATTCATATATTGACGGTTTCGATAACGGCCTTGCTAGGGTTAAATTGGGACAACGAACAAATGGAGTTCTCAATTCGGAGAACAAATGGGGACTCATCAATGAGGAAGGTAAAGAGGTTCTGCCTGTTGTGTTTGATAATATTTGGAAGTTTTATAGAAAGAACCGTTTCTCTACAAGAGTGGAGAGAGACGGGACTTCGCAGATAGTTTATTTCCGAGACTTAGATTCATCACAACATTCCCAGATTCATTGTTTGCAAGATAATGATTATCATGATGATTACAACTCTCACTATGGAGAATATGCAGGTTCTTATGCTCAAGATGTGATGGGCTTTAGCGATGAAGATATTGACGATGCCTTTGATGGTGAGCCAGATGCATATTGGAATATAGATTAATGAGAGAAAAAGTTGGAAACGAATAAACAATTCGAATAAATATAATATCTTTGCAACAGAAATAAAAAACAAGCGGTCTTTGACAATACTGGAAACTGAAATGGAATTTTGAAATCGTCCTACGTCTTGTGGGAAGTCTACTGGCATCAATGAATGTCAGGGATAAAGTTAGTACGTTACCGTGTTATTGTAGCACAAGTGCTATCTATAGACTGAAGTCTAATGTCTAGAGTTATAGTCTTATGACAAAGTCATTACATAAAGAAAAGGATTTTCAGTGGACAGTTGTCAAGGCCGCTTAAATAAATAAAAATGGATAGAAATAAGATAGCAGAAATCGCATCTAAAATGCAAACTAAAGACGACTTACTTTCACTCCTTAATCTCATTAAAAGAGAAGAGGTGAGTGAGATGGGCTTTGATGTTTCTAAATTTCATCCATTTACCATGAAGCAATTGAATTATTATTGTAACCCCAATCACACACATCATCGTTATCGCCAATTTAGGATTAAAAAGAAATCAGGAGGCTTCCGCCAGATTACAACACCGTATAACCAAACGTTTATGATGTTACTCCAGGCGATGAACGAAATACTAAAAGCCATTTATCACCCATCAGAACATGCAATGGGTTTTGTTGAAGGTCGTTCTGTTGTAACTAATGCAGAAGTTCATAAAGGCCAAAACTATATTTTCAATATTGACCTAAAGGATTTCTTCCCAAGTGTGGAGCAGGCAAGAGTCTGGAAACGTTTACAAGTAAAGCCATACAGTATTCCTGCACCTATAGCAAATTTAATAGCAGGATTATGCGCTATGAGAATGCCAAGAGAGCATGCCGATGAAAAGGCAACGCATGATCTTGACAAACAGTTTGTTTATGTGTTACCGCAAGGGGCGCCCACATCTCCTATTCTTACAAACATAGTTTGTGATAGGCTTGATCATTATCTTGGAGGGCTTTCAAAGCGTTTTGGGGTAAAATATACTCGCTATGCTGATGATATAACGTTCAGTTCCAGCCATTATGTTTATGCCAAGAATGGAGCTTTCCGGACTGAATTAAAAAGAATTATTACAGAACAAGGCTTTACAATCAATGATGGTAAGACTCGTTTAGAAAAGAAAGGAGCGAAAAAAAGACAGGAAGTAACAGGTGTGGTCATAAGTGAAAAACTAAACGTACCCCAAAAATATATGCGTGAGGTTCGCACAGTTCTCCATATATGGGAAAAATACGGTTATGATGATGCCTATTCTAGTTTCCTGCCCAAATACAAGTTCGATAAAGGGCATGTAAAAAAGGGGAATCCAGATTTGATTAATGTGATTGAAGGGAAATTGCTTTACATGAAGATGGTCAAAGGAGAAACAGATCAAGTTTATTGTAAATTGCATAAAAGATTCCAAGAGTTGGTTAATTCGACTATTAATGAGAAAAACACCAATTCTAAAGGAACAACTTTTATAAAAACCCATAAGCTCTTGGATTTCGAGAAAGATAATTCTTATTCTCCTGTTAATATTTTATACAAGGAGAATAACAAACCTTATGCTATTTTTGAATCTGGAGGTGTAAAGCAAAATGTATCGATTGATTCGAAACTAAAGAAGGAGGACATTGAAGATAAAGAAAAACTCGCAATATCTTTATGTCGAGGTGCAGACCAAAAGACATTCTGGCTGATTCATAGGCAAAACAAGTATAATGTTCCACCACGAAAAGACGTGGATATTGATACTTTGATAACTCTTTTAAAAGAACTCCTAGATACTTAAGTTATGGAAGAAAAATATCTTACAGCCATTCAGTATATAGTCAAATTCACGGAAAAAGAACCAGAGTTTGGAATGGAATTGCGAAAGGCGTTAGACATTAGACCTACCGCAAATAGTATTCTTGCTAGTAGCAATACTTCAAAAGATGTTAAAATAATAAGAGAAGTCCTAGAAATAAGAGCAAATGCAAGTTTAGAGTATGGGTTTGTGAAAGATGAACGAACACGAGCCCAACTCATAATAGATAATTTGCGAATGGAGAATGCTGTACTAAAAACAGATCATGATGAGAAACGACGATTCTATGAGTTTTGTGTTAATGCATTTTATCAGATAGAGAATATCATCAACTATTATCTTGTCAGTAAAAATCCTATTTTTGAAGATTTGTGGATTTTTTTGAAGGAAAATAATAAAGAGGAAAAATTTCAGTATAAACTAAAAGAGGAAGATAAAAATGTAAGCCAAATTCCAATAGCTTATAAATTAAATGCTGTATGTAATTATCTTTTTCCTGAAGATAAATTTAAACTTACATTAAGTAAAATGCGGCTAGTTCGGAACGAGGGTGAACATCGTTGTTCCGTCATTTTTTCACAAGATAGTGATAAAAAATTTTTATATGAACTATATAAGTATAATTCAATAAATGACATAAGGTCGCATCTTATAAAATTGTCATCTGCCATTGAATTTGATTTATGAGAATAGATCTTTAACTTGACTCAATATTGCTGTCTCTCAGGTAAAAATGAGTCACACTAGGGATTGTCCCTTTTTGAACAAATGACACAATTATCTGATTAATAGTTTCAGTACATGGCAATAACAATATTTGATGTCAATACAAAGAAAGAAAGAAGGCAAGCTGTTGAAAACCTGAAGAGGGGTTTTCTAGACCTCTTTAACCGTGTTCAAGAGGCGGAAATCTGTATAGTTTGTGATTTCCCTGCTATTGGTTCGAGCTATGGAAAAACGGATTATCTAATCTTCATTAATATACCATATTATACGGGGAATTTTTATCGATATAGAAACAAAGATGGAAACTGGATTTATTTGAATAGCCTTGTTATAGGGATAAAAAAAATTGAAGATGATAGTATTGAGATGATTAACAACGACTCATTTGTCTCAAATCAAGCTGAATTTAATTATAAAGAGGCTCTTGACGAAGAAAGGAATGAATTTGTCCATTTTGCAAAGGATACCATAGAATCACAGTTTAATGATTGTGCTTTTATTTATGCTTTCAAATCAGAAAAATGTAAGTCATGTAATAGAGACGACTATGTTTTTTTGTCTGATAAGATATACTTAAATCAAATAATTGAAGCCGCCTGCGAGAGAACACGGTTGCCTAACAAGAAAGGAGTCAATAATTTTAAATTGTCAGAAAGTGAGTCATTGTCGTCTATGATAAACAAATTAATTGAGAAAGCTAATGAGATAAATGATTATGGAATACTAACGAAGAAAAAAATCGATAAAATAACGGACCTGAGCATTAAAACGACTCAAGATATTATAGAACAACAAGGCCATCAGCTGACCATTGTATCAGGTAAACCTGGAAGTGGGAAAACTTTGACGTTATTGCGCGTTTTTTATAAGACTGTAAAAAACAAACATCATGCTCGTTTACTAACTTATAACAAATTATTGGTACACGACTTGAATCAATGTATACGGAACTTACCGGATGTAAAATCAACAAATTCATCTATCAAAACTTTACATCAATTCTTCTACCAAATTGGAAAGAAACTGGGTGTAACTGCCATATTAGGGGAAGATAGAATTGATGAACTTATGTCAGTGTGTACATCCCGAGTCAATATCGCAATTGAACGTATAAAAAACTATTATGATAATAACGGAAAATGGCCAACAGATAAATCGGATTTAGAGCACTACCAAATTGATAGAGCAGATCGACAAGAAGTCTCTCGATTCTGTAAATATTTTTTCACACAGAAGGACTCAAATGAAGACTTAGAAACTATTAAAAGTTCTTTTTTTAATGAACGTAGGAACCAACTTATCAATTATGCTGGCTCACAGGCTTTTATTGAAGATTATCCTAAAGCACTTGAGATGATATATTATGCTTTAACGAAGACAGAAGATTTCTACAATGAATATAACATCAAAGACAGAAGAGAATTGTTGTCAAAAATGACAAAACTTGAGAATAAAGAAGGTGAAGTGACATATGAAGAATATCTCAAAGATGCAGTGAATAGAAGTAAAGGACTGGCTAAATGGTCTAATACAATATTGATTGATGAGGCACAAGATTGTCTGCGAATGGAAAAAGCGATTCTTGTATCATTGAGAGGACCTGAACATTTGATTGTAGCAAGTGGTGGGAAAGACCAATTGATTCGCAATCGAGAAGAAACGAATTGGAGTGTTGTGGGAAATATTAAAATTCCATATTTTCATCCGAGAGAAGGAAGGACAACATATAGACAAAAAAGGAATGTAGTTGAATTCATAAATACATTTGTCAGATACTATGGCTTAGCATCAGAAATGAATTCAATGGCAGAATCAAATGGGTTGGGGCGTGTGATCATTGATTGCAGAAGCATTAGTGGTACTTTACCTAATGATATAGTAACAGAGCTTTCACTGGCAGGTGAAGCTTATGGATGCTCTTCATATGAAAACATTATGGTGATGCTTCCCGAACGTGGATATGTATCAGGTACTAGCATCTCCACACTAAATGTAGATGAAAATGACAACTTTGAAATTTCCATATCAAATGTTAATAGAGAATTACAAATAGATCCATGTGGACTAAATGTTTGGAAAGGTTTCTCTGACGACAAGTCAAAAATAAAAGTGCCAGGACATAATCAAACAAGATTCATTTTTTATGATTCTTGTAGAGGAATGGAAGCGTGGAATGTACTCTGCATGGGCATAGACTCATTTTTTGATTTTAAAAGAAGTAGTAAGGACGCTGAAAAATATGCAGCTTCTAATAGTAATCTTTTGTCCACTCCCGAACAACTAAAAAATAAATATGGATTACTTTGGTGTTATATGGCGTTTACTCGTGCAATTGATACACTCTACCTCAAAATACAAGATATAAACAGCGATTTTTCAAGAGAACTGCTTAGAGTTGCAGAACAATGTGGTGATATTGTTGAGATTTTGAGAGATTAGAATTTCTAAAATATAAGAAATCTTATGGCTACGAACAAAGAGTTCGCAACCCTGTATTATTTTTGCAGCGTGAAAAAAATGTCTAATTAAAAAGGGAGGGAAAACATGAAAACTATTCAGTTTTATGCAGATGTAACAAAGGTTGGCTTGCCTTTCATTGAAATTAAGGATGAAGAGGAAGAGCATGGTTCGATCTGGTTGGTTGATACAGGTTCCAACGATAACATTTTGTTTGGTTATATCTATCGCCAGGTAAAGGACAAGATGACACTTGTAGAGGGGGATTATAGCTTATATGGCATCGATGGGAAAAAAACGGAGATGATAAAAGCTAAAACAAAACTCACCATCTGTGGGAAGGATTTCGATATGACGTTCCTTATTAGAGATGATGATGACGCTGTAAAGCAACTCTCTGAGGATGTGGGCTTCCCGGTTTTTGGTATCATAGGCTCTTTCTTTATGGCAGAGCATGGTTGGGTAATGGACTTCGGCAAACAGGAAGTGCAGATTCCAGATATGGATATAAGCGTTGAAGACTTACAAAGTTTGAAAAAATGAAAGGCGTGAAAAAAGTCTTATTCCTGGACATTGACGGCGTGCTGAACACATGTTGGTGGGACAGAAAGACTCCCGTTGACAAATACGGTTATGCCTTTGACCCAAATGCCGTTGCCAATCTTGCAAAGATTATAAGTGAACAAAGGACGGTTCTCCGTTCATATGAACTCCTTGACGTTACATTAATATGAATAAACTCCAATCAATACTTAACACCCTTGAATTAGGCCTAGGAATTAATAAACCTTATTTTGTTAAAAGAGCCTGGTTCTCCTTTGACCGCACCGGTGAGGAAGTGTGGGATGATGGAAATGTAGTTGAAGAAGGGCTAATTAGGTTGCATGTAGTAACTTTCGATAAAAGCTTTATCTTAGAGTGGAGCAACTATTGGGCTTTTATAAGATCAGACCGTGATGCAGCCTTGAGTGCTTTTGCAAAATCACTTATTGAGGATGAAATCTATATTAAGGTATGGCATAGAATAGACTTTGAGAAAGGGGATTGGAAAGAAGAATTCACAAGAAAGCAAAGGGATGAAGAAAAAGACCGAGAAGCTGTAAGAGAATGTTACGAAGATTTCTGCAACACCTTTAAGGAGGAGCCTGATTCGAAGGATAAAGGCCAGAACCTTGACCTTAATTAGAGTGAACAGGTTCCAGCGGATCACAGTTGATCACCGGAACGGTTCTTTGATTCATTTTTATGAAGAAGATTTGATGGTAACACGAATCATGAGTATCTTTGCGCTATATAATGTAAACAAGCATTCTATGCCACGACACTAGCTCTTGCGTAAAAATAAAAAAGGTTCCCAGGCACTCGCGCTTGGGAATCCCTTTATATAAAGGGGAAAGAGCGTTTGTCACTTTATCACTTCATCACCAAATTCGTTTTAGTTATCTTACCCCTCTGCTTTCTCCTTTCCTGGCAATTAGTCGGCAAAGGAGACTTTTCCTTTTGACAACCTTACGAGGTCTGTCAGATCATAGAAGTTAAGGGCTTGGGGAACAATGTTTCCCAGCATGTCCCGCTGCATGGGATGTTCGATATAATCACGCCATGATTTCACACAATGACTGAGTTGTGCGGCGGAAATGCGGTCATCGAGTATTGCCGCATGTATGACAACAGGCGCATAGGCTCCGTCGGCAACTACCTTTATCGGCCGCCCTTTCAGCAAACGGTCTTGCGCGCAGAAATTGAGAAGTGTGTGCATATCGGCTACGCGTTGGCCAATGAGTGGCCATCCTATGTGCATGCTGGTGGCTGCATTGCGATAGTCCCAGTTCCAGTATTTGTCAAGGTTGTAGAGGCTGGGATCTTCCAGCTCCCCGAAGCCTCTGAAGTCGGCGGCCAGGAGGATGGTTCCGCTGTTCGTATAGTCACGTTGGGTTAAATCGTTCAGATACCAGGCTTTTCCGCGCTGGGAAAGGTGTATTTCGACAGGCGTGTCGTCGGTCATTACTTCGGGGACCATAGCCACACAGGCGACAGGCATCTGACCTTGGCAATTTAATTGGAAACGGTATTCTTCGAAACCCCGGCCCTTGGAATAGCCGGTGGCTATAGGTGTTACCTCTTCGTTGAATCCCTTCAGCCCTAACAGGTCCATCAATTTCTTTTGAATTTGCTCACGGTTTACCTTTAGGAATGCCTCGCGGTCGGCCTTGCGTGAATCCATCAGGGCAGCAGCGATCTGCATCGTGTTTTGGGCATCGGCAAACTCGAGATTGACTTGCCCCTTCTCCGTACAAAGCATCTCTTTTCCTTGCCATAAACCTTTTTGATATGGTTTGACGGGATCCGTCTTTCCCAACAGCCATTTCTGGAAAAAGAGTATCATTTTCTGCTGCACGTCCTCAGGGGTGGCATGGCCGTCTTCTGCATAGTATTGTTCCACGCGATCGGCACATCCCATCACCTCATAGCATTTCTTTACTTCCTCAAAAGCTTTCAGGGCTCCCCAGTGATCAACGAAATCGTAGAGTCCGTCGAGCACGAGGAAGGGCTTGGGCATATTCATGATGGCAAAGTCGGCAAGTTCAAGTTGTTCGCATCCTTCGTCCGAAATCTGCTGGCAGCCGTCAGAGGGTCCCTGCGTCTCCAATGTCCGCGCACGGTTAGAGAAAAAGAGTCCTACGCAACCTGCAGCTACCCGTTCGTCCATTCCAATCAGATAGGCTGCCTGTGTACCACCACCGGAAAAACCGTATGCTCCAATTCTGTCGGGGTCAATTTCCTGACGGGTCTGCAGATAGTCAATGGCGCGGCTATTGTCGAAATATTCCTGGGCTGCTAGACTGCTGCCTATCAGTTCGAATGCGGGATTCAGCAGGGTGTGTTCTGTCGTAACACCGCGTGTCAACGCATGGCCCTCATGGTCTATGAGTTGCAGCCGTTCGCCTTGCGCTATGGGATCTACCACGATGACAGCCATTCCCTGAAGTGCCATTCTGACGGCCAGCATACTGCCATTACCCTTGCCGCCGAGTCCGTGTCCGCACATCTCCACACAGGCGGGAACGGGTTTGGAAATCTTTTCGGGGAGATAAAGATGTGCCGTTACATATCGGCCCGGGGCACTCTGGAAAATCACTTTTTCGACACGGAATCCCTCACCGCTGACCGTTCCCGTGACTTTCGCATGGAGCGGCGTACGTTCAGGCATAGGACCCGCGATGTTTTTCAGTCTTTCTCTTGCGTCACGGGCATAGTCCATCATGGAGGTTTTCTTTCTGACGGCCATGGCAAGCTGCTGCTGCCGTTGCTCATTGAATTGATAAACGTACCGCATGAGGTAGTCGTGATAGGTGGTTCCGGGCTTGAAACGGAGCGCGCCATAGTTAGCCTTGCCAGCATAGGCGGGCTTTACGTCGAAGGCTTGTCCAAAGCCATTGATGGCGAATGACAGGCAAGCAGCTGCTAATAATATTCTTTTCATTCTACGCAAATCTCAATAGTTTTCTGATTGTTTACTTTCGGATTAATAAAGAGTTTTCCCGCTGTTTCATCAAAGAACCAACCTTTATCTTGTGAGAGAGATTCTTGATTGTCTGCCTTTTTCAGCACTTTACCATTGACGGTAACCGTAGCAGGCTTTTCTTTCCAGTAGGCTTCCACACAATAACTGCGCACGGCTTCATGATAAGCACCTTCGGGCTGGCCGATCGTGAGCGTCCAACGGCCATTGACGACCTCGCTGTTGACAGGTGTCAGTGCCAATATGCCCTGTTGATAGTCAAGACTCTTGCCATCGTCGTCGTAGAGCTGATACATCGATTTCTCTGAAGGATAGACAAGCAAGGAGATCGTCTCAACAGGTTTTTCACCGATATATTGCAGGACCGTCTGACGGGGAATGATGGCTCCTTCACGAATGAATATCGGCATCAGGTCGGGTGGTGTGAGGAACGACTTCCACTGGCGTCCGCTAATACGCTTCCCTGTCCAGAAATCCACCCAATCACCTCCCGGGAAATAGACGGGACGACTCAGGGCGCCTTTAACGGTAACGGGACAAATCATCATGGAATGACCGAAGAAATACTGGTCGGAGATGCTATAGGTGAGTTCATCGTTCTGATAGTCGAAGAGCAGGGGTGCCATGATGGGGCGGCTGGTTTTGTACATCTCGTAGGCACTACTATAGATATAAGGTATCAACGTATAGCGAAGTGAGTCGTACTTGATGAAAATCTTCATCGCTTCATCGCCATAGGTCCAAGGCTCATGGTAGCGTGGATGATCCATTCCAAAGAGGATGGCCACAGGACTGAACATGCCAAACTGACACCAGCGTACATAAAGGTCGTTGTCGTATGGAGAATACTGTTCAAAGCCACCCATGCAATGCGACCAGTGGCCTACGCCTGAAAGTCCGATGTTTAATCCTGCACGGATCACGGGTTCAAACCACTGCCATTCCGTTCCCCAATCGCCTGCCCAGATAAAAGGATAGCGTTGAATGCCGGCATAACCCTCACGTGTATGCGTAAATCCCCGTTGGCCGTTGTGCTTGATGAATTTCTCATAGGGCGCTTTAGCATAGGCTATCGGAAAAAGATTGTGGAGTTCTTCTGCACTAAACTGTCCCTGAGGCTTGAAATCTGCCTTCATACGAAGGGCACTGCCCACATCGGTCTTTACGAATTTCACGCCCAGTTTTGTGATCTTTTCCATGGCATGGTCCCACCACCAGTCAACAGCCTTCTGATCAAAGAAGTTCACGATTCCTTCAGTTTGTGCTCCCGGCATAAAAACACCTGCAGCCTTTCCTTCCTCAAAAAGTCTGGTGTGCTTCCCGTCATCCAGAATGGAACGAATGTGAAGGCCGAACATGTCGACATGTTGTGCATACACGGAATCAATCATAGCTTTGGGATGGGTGAACTGCTCCTGAAACTCGAATGTGCAGCCGCCGTTTCCATATCGCGAATTGAAGATTCTCCAAGTGGAGTCGAGCCACATCAAGTCGAAAGGAATTCCCTCCTTGCGCATGCGCTTGGCAAGATTCACATTATATTCTGGTGATGCCTCCTTTTCGTGTTTCCATGTACCGCCGCTATAGCTGCCCAGATGGAGACCGTAGGCCGTTCGCGGCATCATCGGACTCACGCCCGTCAGCATCTGATAGTCATGTAGCATGGAAGCCATCTCAGGGCCAACGATGAGATAATAGTCAAGTTCTCCTGCAGGTGCACTATAGGTATAGCAGTCCTTACGGCTCCATCCCATGTCCCAATCGGTAGGCGCAGCCGTATGAAAGAACAAAGCGTAGCCTTTGCTGCTCATGAAAAAGGGTACCGGACAATAACCCGCCCTCAGGATATCCTTTCCGCCAACAGCAGGTTTCGGACCGCGGCCAAGTTCTACGTTCAGGTGAATCTTCTGTCCACGTTGATCCAGTTTGTCCATACGTTCTCCGAAACCGAAGAAATGCTCATCGGGCTGTAACACGCATTCCGTTGAAAGACCTTTTCCTTCAACCGCCAGTTGACAGTCAGTTTCCCGATAGAGCGTATTGTCGTGAAGGTCTTTCAGTTCAACTCGCCATGGATTAGGAAGAATACGTAGGGTTAGCTGACTGGTCTTGATGATCGTAGCATCCCCGTCTGTCGAACGCTGATAGCTGACAGGTTCGAACACATAGCGTGTGACCATCCAGGGCTCATTTTCTTCAAAATGAGTGTCTGCACTTTTGGTGATACGGACGGTGCGGTCGTTACAGAGTTGAATGCGCATGTTTCCCTGAGCAGAAGTCAGCATGATTTCATTGCCGTTTTCTGCTTTCGCGATAAAACAAAGCAGCATAAAGGCGGATAGCAGTTTGTATTTTCTCATGGTGATCTGTTTATTGATGTCTGGTATTTCTCTTTGACTGAAAGAGGGTTAGCAGCAAAAATGATTTGTTCTCTGCAAAGATAGTGCAAATGAACGGAAAAACCAAAACTTGTTTTGTTTTTTCCTGAGTGCAGCCTATCTTCACGGCTCGAAGAGACGT
>JBGUIU010000077.1:0-35371 GCA_045113275.1 Paludibacteraceae bacterium | reverse complement strand
AAGCTTCTCCTTTTACTTTTCATGTCTGCTAATTTAAGTTTATTTTCTTAACTTAGCAACTGGTTCGAATTCCCGGCAGTATTATAGATGGACGAGATATTTCAATGAAACAAGTAGAGTCATTGAAACATCTTCGAAGATTAGAATTGAACACTCTACATTATCACGAAATTGATTTTTCTGTATTTAAAGATTTAGAGATTTTTTATTGCGATGCAGAAAAACCTATTCCATCTATTTTCGAATGCACTAATTTAAAAAAAATATATCTTGATGAATTCAAAATGGGAGATAAACATCAGCTTTCTCAGTTGCATAATCTAGAAAGTTTAACTATTGGAAATTCCAATATCTCCAATATTGATTTTGTACAGAGTATGCCTAATTTGAAAAAGTTTGTAATTCTAAATAATAGAAAAATAACCGATTTTAGTCCGATTTCAACCATACAGAAGTTAAATTGGTTAGAGTTGCGGGGTGTGAAAAACCTACAGTCTATTGATTTTCTGGAAAATCTAAAGGAATTGAATGTGTTGTTATTAGAATGTGGTGCTATTGAATCAATACACCCAATACAAAATCATCAGGAACTTAAAGCTATATCATTAGGGAACCAAAAGTTTTCTATCGATGATGGTGATTTGTCACCAATAGAGACGCTGAATAATTTATCGATGTTGTTTATACCAAACAAGAGAACATACAATGCTCGTGTTAACAACCTGTGGAATTGGGACAATTATGGGAAAGCAAGACATGATTGGATTAAAAAGGTATAGATTTTTATAATTTAGGTGGACAATTGTCGGAGAAAAGAAATATCTTTACGTTATGTACGTATGGAATATATGTTGATAGAATCCAACATATACAAAAATAAAGGAAGCTTCACAGCTTCCTTTAATCAATTTAACCTAAACCTTAACTATGAAAAATCTACCTGTTTTGTTTGCTTGGCAAATATGCACTTTTTTTACGAATTTTTGCCATTCTTTTCAAAAAATTTTTATTGATTTTTGTCATTTTTTATTTCAGGACAAATTGGTCTGCATCTTTCCATACTGGAAATTTCGTTCTAAAGTCTTGTAAATCACTCATTTGAACCTCTACAACCTTATATTCTTCCGTCTCGGCAGACAACTCAACTTTCACCTTACCCTTCATGTCTATCGCCATTGAACAGCCTCCTTGCGGATGTCCTCCCGAATCCTCTCCTACGGCATTCACTCCACATACATATGCCTCATTCTCTATGGCCCTGGACATCAACATAGTCCGCCAAGCTTCAATCCTGGATTTAGGCCATGATGCCACATATAGGATCATGTCATAATCATTGTTTATCACACGCGAATAGACAGGGAAACGTAAATCATAACATATCTGCAATAGAATATTCCAGCCCATATACGAAACAACCACCCTTTTATCTCCAGAAGTAAACAGTCGTCCTTCCTGTCCCATTCTAAACAAATGATGCTTGTCATAGACCGTCACCTCTCCCGATGGATTGAAAAAGAAAGCTCGATTAAAGTACTTCCCTTCTTCATCCCGAATCATCAAACTACCGACAATGGCTATCTTATATGACCAACTCCATTGCTGAAGCTGATTCCATGCAGCTCCATTCATCTCATCTGCCAACTCCAACGCATCAACACAAAAACCGGTCAAGAACATCTCTGGGAGAACCAGCATATCAGCCTCAACAGAATGTGCCTCAAGCCATTCATGTAATGATTGAAGATTCTTCTCCTTATCACCATAAACGACCTGCATTTGATACAAAGCAATTTTCATATAGCAAAATTTTCAGGATAACGACCCTTAAATTGTAAATAGAATTTCTTTATCTCGTCCATATCAGTATCCAAATCACCCGTCGGGATAAATATCTTCTCAACCCCGACTACTTTCTTTGAATAGTCTAAATAGCCTAACAAGATAGGGACATCAGCTCCTTGGGCAATATAATAAAATCCTTTTTTCCAGTTGGGATTGGCTTTTCTAGTAGCCTCAGGTGTAACAGCCAAACAGAAATTCTCTTCTGCATTAAAGCGCTGAATCATCTGCTCAACCAATGAATTTTTCTTCTGACGATCGACAGGAAGCCCACCAATCGCATTGAAAAAATAGTTCAACGGGAAGAAAAACCACTCTTTCTTTATAAAGAAATGAACTTTATGACGACCTCCTGATGCAAAATAAAACAATTCACCCAAAAGCAAATCCCAGTTACTTGTATGGGGGGCTACACAAAACAAACACTTCTGCGGGAACTCCTCCTTCATCTCATATCTCCAGCCCGCTAACTTCAATAGACACGAACTTATTTTTTTTCTTATCGTAAACTTACTCATCACTTATTTCTTTTCTCCTATATGCGTTCTAAAAAATAAAAGAAACACACCTCTAATAAATTTTGGCAAAGATAGAAAGTTTTTAATATTTTTACACTAATTTTGTTACTGAATAAACAGAACATTTTCTTTAAAAATTCAATTACGTTTTTATCTCATTTATAACTCACGAGACATGAAAAGAAGCTTATATTTCACCTTTCTACTAGCAATTCTATTTCTCTTTTCTACCTGCAAAGAAAATTTCACAACCGATAGTTCTTATCGTCTCACCTACTCTACCGATTCGATTAACTTCGATACCATACTTTCGCATGTCTTGACACCGACAAGAGTCGTTATGATATATAACAATACAGACAAAGACATCAACATCTCTGAATGTTCACTATCCTCTAACGATAATAAATTTCAAATCAATCTTAATGGGAAAACAGGTAAAATATTCCATGATATAGACATTCTGTCTGGAGATAGTCTTTTCTTATTCGTACAATTCATAGACAAAGAACCTAAGCAAGACGAGGCATTGTATCTAGAAGAATACATCAACATCATTTACAATGGTAATCATGAAAAAATCATTCTCACAAGCTACAGTCAAGACACTTACATCATAAAGGATTCCACCATTACGGAATCGACCTCCTGGGGCAACAATAAACCCTATCATATTTATGATTCTCTGCGCATAGACGAAAATGTCACGCTCACCATCCAACCTGGTGCAAAACTCTATTTCCACGACGCTGCAACCGTACTAGTCAAGGGAAAACTTCTATGTGAAGGAACCGTCGATAATCCAATCACCTTTTTGGGTGACCGAAAGGATAACATTCAATGGGGAGAGGGTAAAAAAACATCCTATGAAAACATAAACAATCAATGGGGAGGCATTCGTTTTAGCAATACCAGTCATGACAACAAAATAACCTACACCAATATACGGAATGGTAATTTTGGAATCGCCATTGACTCATCAGAAATAGCCCCTAATCATTTACGACTAACCATCGGAAACTGCCGCATTGACAATGTAAAACAAAGTTGTTTATCAGCATGTAATGCAAACCTATATGCTTACAACACTGTATTCTCCTACGGCAGCAACGGCTGCGTTGTCCTTACCGGTGGAATATACACCTTCAATCATTGCACAATGGCATCCTACAACAAAAGCGCCGGGTTCTATAACTATGCCGTCTATCTATCCGACAATGACGAAGATGACCTTCCTATCAATGCCATCTTCAACAATTGTATCATTTATGGCTCTGGGAAAAAAGAGCTATATTTCAATTATAAAAACATCACGGAAAACTTCCAATATCAATTCAACCACTGTCTAATCCAGTACGATATTGAGAAAGATGTTTACGATGAAATCATGACAGAAAATCATTTCACCGAGATCATCTGGAATGAAAATCCTCTATTCTTAAACGAAAGAGCATTTGATTTTCACATAGACACATGTTCTCCTGCTCGGAACAAAGGATTTAACGAACTGTACACTCTATATCCTGAATGTCTATATGACAAAGATGGAAAAGAACGGAAAGTCGATGAACAACCAGACTTAGGAGCATATGTCATTTTCAAAGAAACAGAAGAAGATGATTAAAAATAAAAACTACCTTCAAAACCTTTAATAAAAAACATATATGAATAAAAAAATCCACCTATTAATGCTATGCTATCTTATATTTTCAGCCTATGGCATAGCGCAAGAATCAAGGTTCGAAACGGTTCGAATCATCAGTTATAATCTTGAAAATCTTTTCGATTGTCAAGACGACTCTCTTACGGCAGACGAATCATTCACTCCACAAGGAGAGCATCAATGGACGGAAAACAAATATTGGATTAAGATAAATAATCTATCTCGAGCCATCACAGCTGCGGGTGAATGGGACATCCCTATCCTAATAGGCATGTGTGAAGTTGAAAATGCCAAAGTCATAAACGATTTATTCTATCGCACACAACTCAAAGAATGGAGGTATCAGTTTGTACACAAAGACTCTCCCGACCCACGTGGCGTTGATGTGGCATTAGCTTATCTCCCACAGAAATTTCATCTCATACACGAAGAATTTATTCCTGTTCACATTGAAGACGGGAAAGCCACACGTGATATACTATATGCCAAGGGAACCCTCCCCAACCAAGACACTCTTCACATATTTGTCAACCACTGGCCCTCTCGTTATGGAGGGGAACTCGAATCAGAGGGGAAACGGATAATCGCAGCAGAAACATTACGTGAGAAAACGGATTCTCTTCTCTCCAGCAACGACCATTGCAAAATCATTATCATGGGTGATTTTAATGATTATCCAGATAGTAAAAGTATTAATGATGGATTGTGTGCTATTTCTCCGCAAAAAAATAGTATCTTTGACCAATTATACAATCTAAGCTATTCCATCCACAAAGACGGGATGTATGGCAGTCATAAATTTGGTGGACAATGGGGCATGCTTGATCAAATGATTGTATCCGGCGCACTTTTAAATAGCGAATCAACGTGTTTTCTTGAAAGCAACAAGGTAAATATCTGTCAAGCTGATTTCCTACTTAAAAAAGACGCAACAGGGACCGCTCCGAAAAGATCTTTTTTGGGAACATTCTTTGCCTACGGATACAGCGACCACTTACCGATTTCAATAAACTTAATAATTAAAGACACAGATATATATGAGCATAATAAGTAAAATCAGCAAGTTGAAAATCTCTCCTTTCCTACATTTTTGTGTATGGGTAATGTTTCTGGTTTCTCCTCTTTTTGTTTTCCCAAACAGAGACAACCTGGACAAAATCTTCTTTTTCAGACATATTGTCACCACATTATCCTTGATGACCATATTTTATCTAAACTATATCCTTTTTGTAAAAAAATACTTCTTCCAAGATAAACTTAAATACTTTGCTTTATGTAACATAATAAGTATCAGCATATTATGCGGAATCAACTTTATATGTAACGAGATTACAAATCCATATATTGATATGGAACGGCAGGAACGTATAAACAAAGAACGGGAAGAGATATCCAAATACATGAAGGAAAACAACTGCGGTGAACTTGAAGCCATAATCAAAACTGGAAAAGAAAAGAGTAAGAAAGAGAATGCCGGAAAGATGTGGAAAGTCCTCATCAACGCCTTTGTATATATTTGTTTCATGGGGACAGCAATTGCCCTGATCACCATGAAAAACTTATATTTGAATGAAGAAAAAAGAAAAGAAACCGAAAAGAAACAAGTTGAAGCAGAATTAAAGAATCTGAAAAGTCAACTCAACCCGCATTTCCTCTTCAACACATTAAATAATATTTATGCACTGATTGCCATCAGTCAAGAGAAATCACAAGAAGCTGTTATGGAACTTAGTAAGATGCTTCGATATGTCTTGTATGAAGCAGACGCGAAAGAAGTTCCGTTGAGCAAAGAGATCGTCTTCATCAACAATTACATAGACTTAATGCGCTTACGTCTTTCATCCAAAACAGAGATCACAACAGACATAAACGTGAACGAGAATCCAAATGTAACAGTTGCTCCTCTCCTATTTATTTCTCTAATAGAGAATGCATTCAAACATGGGGTTTCTTCTCAACACGACTCCTTTATTCATTTCTCATTACAAACGACGAAAGACAATCAAATTATATGTCGGGTAGAAAACAGTTATTTCCCCAAAACGACAGAGCAAGACAAAAGTGGTTCTGGCATAGGAACAGAAAACACAAAGCGAAGATTGGAACTTCTATATCCTAACCAACATAATTATAAATATTGGATATCCGATCAGAACACGTTCGTGTCAGAAATCACCATCAACAACATATCAAACGCTATTCAAGCATAACCAATAAAATCAGAATAATATGACACTATCATGTATAATCATAGACGATGAGCCACTTGCATTAGGGCTCATGGAAACATACGTAAAGAAAACTCCATTTTTAAATCTTGTAGGTAAGTTTGAAAATGCGATAGATGCAATATCCACATTAGAAAATGATCCTCCTCAAATCCTTTTTTTAGATATTCAAATGCCCGAATTAAATGGGTTGGAATTATCTAAAATCATTAAAGACAAGACGAAGATCGTATTCACAACGGCTTTTCAGCAATATGCATTAGATGGGTTCAAAGTAAATGCGCTTGATTACTTACTAAAACCTATCAGTTATGCGGATTTTCTACAAGCGGCCAACAAAGCCCTGCAGTGGTATGAAATGGCTAACAGCAAAGAAGAGAAAGAGGTTGAAAAGAAAGAAGAGCAGAAGAGAAGCATCTTTGTTAAATCTGATTACAAACTCATTCAGATCGATTTGGATAAAATCACCCACATTGAGGGGCTCAAAGACTATGTGAAAATATTTGTGGAAGGAGAAACATATCCTATTCTGTCTCTCATGAGCATGAAATCACTTGAGGAAATGCTTCCGAAAGATCGATTCATTCGAGTACATCGCTCGTATATCGTACAGCCTAAAAAGATCAAAACCATTGAAAGGAACCGCATTGTATTTGGCAAAGAATACATTCCTATCTCCGACTCATACAAAGAGGCTTTCCAAGAATTTTTAAACAAATACTCAATTCTTAATTAAGACAGAATGGCCTCTTACAAAAACATACAACTGGTTGTAACCCCCAAGCAAGCTGCAATCCTTTCCGAATTAAAAGAACAGGTAGGAAATAATCTGAGGGTTAAGCCTTCTCAAATCGATGAGATACAGATTGTAAAAAAATCCATTGATGCAAGAAAACGGAATGAGATAAAAATAAATCTAACACTCAATGTATATACCCAGGGAACTCAATCCGACAAGATTGAATATCCTTTCCATTATCAAGATGTATCAAGCAAACAACCTGTGCTTATCATAGGCGCCGGACCTGCCGGTCTGTTTGCTGCACTCCGGCTTATCGAACTCGGCTTTAAACCCATCATCATTGAAAGGGGAAAAATGGTCAGTGATCGAAAAAAAGACATTGCACTGCTCAACCGACGAGAAGGCCTCAACACGGAATCAAACTACTGCTTTGGTGAAGGAGGTGCAGGAACATTCTCAGACGGTAAGCTTTTCACCCGTTCGAAAAAGAAAGGTGATTGCAGTCGTATCTTGCTTAATTTCCACCAACATGGCGCACAAGACACCATTCTGTATGAAGCCCATCCGCATATTGGAACAGATAAGCTACCTATCATCATCAAAAACATGAGGGAAACCATTCTAAATCATGGGGGAGAGATTCATTTCGAGACAAAATTTTCAGAACTTATCATCGAAAAGGAAAGCGTAAAAGGTGTCCGCACATCCGATGGCAAAGAGTGGTTGGCTGAGAATGTCATACTGGCAACGGGACACTCTGCAAGAGATGTATATAACTCACTTTATCGGCAAGGTGTAGAATTAGAAAGCAAAGGGTTTGCCATGGGTGTACGTGTTGAGCACCAGCAATCGCTAATTGACCAGATACAATATCATAGCAAAGAAGGTAGAGGCAACTACTTACCTGCCGCCACATATAATCTTGTCACACAAGTAAACGGACGTGGAGTCTATTCTTTCTGTATGTGTCCAGGAGGCTTCATCGTACCTGCCTCAACAGGATTAGGAGAAGGGGTTGTAAATGGCATGTCCTCCTCTTTACGAAACTCCAAATATGCGAACTCAGGCATTGTCGTAGAGATTCGTCCAGAAGACCTGCACGACTACAATCAATATGGCGTAATGGCAGGACTGAAATTTCAAGAAGAATATGAAAGGCTATCATACGAAAATGGAGATGGAGAAAAGGCTATAGCACCAGCGCAGCGATTAAAAGACTTTGTCTTTGGAAAAGCCTCAACTGATTTACCAGCCACATCCTACCTGCCCGGAATCAAGCTCTCCGCCATGCACGAATGGATGCCTAAATTTATTCGAGAAAGAATGCAGGAAGGATTCAAGGCTTTCGATCAAAAGATGCATGGCTTTCTCACCAACGATGCCATAATCATCGGTGTTGAATCACGCACTTCCTCACCTATCCGTATTCCTCGCGACCAAGAATCGTTAGAACACATACGAATTAAAGGTTTATATCCATGCGGAGAAGGAGCAGGTTATGCAGGTGGTATCACCTCATCTGCTGTGGATGGAGAACGATGTGCAGAAATGATCGCCGCTAAACAAACCATTAAATAGTATTAAAAAGAGCGTCGTAACGAATGGATATACAAAAAATCATTTTTCTGTTATAGCAAATAATTGTACCTTTGCGCCCATTATGATAATAGATTTTCACGCACATATATATCCTGCAAAAATTGCAGAGAAAGCAAGTAAAACCATTGGTGAGTTTTACGACATCAAGATGGAATACAAAGGTAGTCCTGAACAACTCCTCGAAAGTGGAAAACGAATAGGTACAAACTATTACATCGTGCATTCAACGGCTACTGCTCCCCATCAAGTTGAATCAATCAACAACTACATCATCGGAGAAGTAAACCAACATCCCGAGTTCATCGGATTTGGTACGATTCATCCTGATTATGAGAACTTTGATGCCGAGCTAAGGAGAATCAAACAAGAGGGGTTGAAGGGAATCAAACTACATCCTGATTTTCAGAAGTTTGCCATCGACACACCTAAGATGGATCCAATCTATAATGTGATTGCAGAACTAGAGTTACCCGTATTAGTTCATGCCGGTGATTTCAGATATGACTATTCTGGTCCCAAAAGAATTGCTAATGTGTTGGACAAACATCCTGATTTGAAATTAATCGCAGCTCACTTTGGAGGATACACTCAGTGGGATGAATCAGAGAAGTATCTTGTAGGCAGAAATGTATGGTTTGACACTTCCAGCAGTTTATGGAAATTACCGAAAGAGACTGCAATGAGAATGATTCACAACCATGGCGTTGAGAAAATGTTATTCGGCGTTGATTATCCTATGTGGGATCATAAAGAAGAACTAGAGCGATTCAATCAATTAGATTTAACAGAAGAAGAACGAGAAGCAATCCTCTACAAGAATGCCATGAAATTATTAAACATGAAATAAGGACAGGACATAACATAAAGAAAGGTCGAAGGATTAACCTCCGACCTTTTTTATTTGCAACTACTTAGATCTTCTTACTGAATCATATCAGAAACCAACATGCCGATATTATTATCTTTTAAAGCCTTCAAAGCTTCTGGCAATTTATCGGGTCTGATTACAATGTTTGCATTTGTTCCTTCAGAAAAAGCATACATATATTCAATATAAATACCCTCTTTTTCCAAGATTTTCAATACGGCAGACAATGAGCCTGGCTTATTACCGATTCTCAAGCATATAACATCCGTCAACGACACAGCAAATTTGTTCTCTTTCAAGATCTCTTTTGCTTTCTCTGGTTCATGAACGATTACACGCAAAATACCGAAATCTGAATTATCAGCCACACTAAATGCAGTCATATTAATACCTGCATTTCCTAATATCTCAGCCACATGATTTAATCTTCCCACCTTATTTTCCAAAAAGACAGAAAGTTGTTTTATAATCATATTATCACACATACACTTAGTCCTTTAATTTTTAAACACACGTTTATCTAACACTCTCTTGACCTTTCCTTCACTACGTTCAATTGTACGAGGTTCAGCCAATTTAATATCAGGTTGAATTCCAACCACACTCTGAATCTTATGAGTAATCTTCTTTTTCAATTCCAACATACTCTTGATATCGTCTGTATAGTATTCCTGTTTTACCTCTACCATAACTTCAAATGTATCCGTATTATTCACACGATCTACAGTAATAAAGAAATGAGGCTCGAACTCTTCCAATTCACAAATAACTGATTCTATCTGTGTTGGGAATACATTCACACCACGAATAATCAACATATCATCACAACGTCCCATGATCTTATCCA
Source organism: Paludibacteraceae bacterium (assembly GCA_045113275.1). Lineage (GTDB taxonomy): Bacteria > Bacteroidota > Bacteroidia > Bacteroidales > Paludibacteraceae > UBA1181. The sequence goes on along the minus strand of JBGUIU010000077.1, from coordinate 25,064 downwards.
TACGCACCAACGTACGTCCACAAGAACATTTTTCATAATGCAAAGCCGTAAGGTCTCTCGTACGGAAACGAATCAACGGCATACCCTCTTTCGTCAACGTTGTGAACACCAATTCACCTTTTTCGCCCTCTGGCAATGGCTCTCCAGTTTCTGGATCTATGATTTCTGGGAAGAAATGATCCTCGTTCAAGTGAGTACCATGCTGACACTCACACTCGAATCCGACACCAGGACCCATAATTTCCGTCAATCCATATATATCATAGGCTTTAATACCCATCTTTTGCTCGATCTCTCTACGCATTCCTTCTGTCCAAGGCTCTGCACCGAAGACACCCACACGCAATTGGAACTCCTCTTTCTTATATGGAGAAGCCTCCATCGCCTCTGCCAAATACATCGCATAAGAAGGTGTCGCAGCCAATGCCTTAGCACCTAAGTCATGCATCATCATTATCTGTTTCTGCGTATTACCACTTGACATTGGAATGACCATTGCACCGATATTTTCAACGGCGGCATGTGCACCTAAACCACCCGTAAATAATCCATATCCATATGATACCTGAACGATATCATCCTTACCTAATCCAAAAGACGTCAAGCAACGAGCACCTACCTCTTTCCATACGGCAAGATCATTGTTAGTTAATCCAACGACAATAGGCTTTCCTGTTGTTCCTGACGATGCGTGAATTCGTACAATTTCTGACAAGGGAGCAGACAACAATCCAAATGGATAATAATCTCTCAAATCTTTCTTTGACGAGAAAGGCAATTTCACGATATCCTTGATATCCTTGATATCATTAGGTGTAACGCCTGCTTCTTGCATACGTTTGCGATAGGGTTCGCAATTATGATACACTCGTTCTACTACTCGCCTGAGACGTAAACTCTGTAGTTTTCTCATCTCTTCGCGACCCATGCATTCAACGGTCTCATTCCAAATCATTTTCTTCTTACTATTTAAATTATACTCATTCCACTGCAAATATAAATTTTATATTTAACAATATACTAAATTGTTACATTAAAAATAGTCTTTCATTACGAATTTACTATACTTTTTCTCTACCTATAATTTCCCAAATACTTTTCTATTGTTTACATTTGCATAACATAAAATTACTAACCATTATGGAAAAAAAATTAAAACGTTCAAATAATGTATTAATTGCTGGTGTTTGTGCCGGTTTGGCTGAGTATCTGGAAGTTGATGTAACCATAGTACGTATCGGCTGGGCTCTCCTTACGTTATTCTCAGCTATAATATTAGGAATTATTGCATATATCATATGTGCTATTCTTATGCCTAAAGAGTAATTAATCCATGAAATTTAAGCTGAAATCTGAATTTGCCCCCACTGGCGACCAACCGCAAGCCATTGAGGAATTGGCGCAGGGGGTCAATGACAATCTTCAGCACCAAACATTATTGGGTGTTACAGGCTCCGGCAAAACATTTACAATCGCCAATGTTATTGAAAAGGTTCAACGTCCTACGCTTATCCTAAGCCACAATAAAACATTGGCCGCACAATTGTACAGTGAATTCAAGAGTTTCTTTCCTGATAATGCTGTTGAATATTTTGTGTCATACTATGATTACTTTCAACCAGAAGCGTACTTACCCAACACTGACACATACATAGAAAAAGATCTTTCCATCAATGATGAATTGGAAAAGCTTCGTCTAGCCACCACCTCTTCCCTACTCTCAGGTAGAAGAGATGTCATTGTTGTCTCTTCCGTTTCCTGTCTCTATGGCATAGGTAATCCGGATGATTTCTACAGCACCATGATTACCATAAAACAAGGTGCCGCCATGAGCATGAACTATCTGCTACGTAAACTAGTTGAAAGTTTATATGTAAGAAATGAGATTGAACTGGACCACGGCAAATTCCGTGTCAAAGGGGATACAGTTGATGTGTATCTTGCCTATAGCGATTACATCATTCGAATTCATTTCTGGGGTGATGAAATTGAAGAAATCGAATCCATCGACCCGATCAACAATCTACATATTGAATCATTTAGCGAATACAAAATTTATCCAGCCAATTTATTTGTAACAACGCAAGAAAGAATAAATCGGGCTGTTATCGAGATTCAGGATGATCTGAATACTCAAGTCGAATATTTCCAATCCATAGGGAAAGTGTTTGAAGCTAAACGTCTCAACGAGCGTGTGAACTATGATCTGGAAATGATCAAAGAACTGGGACATTGCTCCGGCATAGAAAACTACTCTCGTTATTTTGACGGACGTGCACCGGGGTCACGCCCATTCTGTTTGTTAGATTACTTCCCAAAGGATTTCTTATTAGTTATAGATGAAAGCCATGTCACCATTCCACAGATTCATGCCATGTATGGTGGTGACTACTCCAGAAAAAGCACATTGGTGAATTATGGCTTCAGACTTCCTTCCGCATTAGACAATCGTCCGCTGAAATTTGAAGAGTTTGAACAGCTCACCGGACAAACCATTTACGTCAGCGCCACACCTGCGGAATATGAATTAGAGAAAAGTGGCGGTGTATTTGTTGAACAAATCATTCGTCCTACTGGTTTATTAGACCCTATCATCGAAGTAAGACCTAGTACCAACCAGATAGACGATCTGTTGGAAGAGATTCACATCAGAGCAGAAAAAGATGAGCGTGTTCTAGTTACTACGTTAACTAAACGCATGGCGGAGGAGCTACAAGCCTATTTGGAGAAAATGAACATTCGATGTAAATACATTCACTCAGACGTAGAGACATTGGAAAGAGTCCAAATCATGGAAGATCTTCGCAACGGCTTATTTGATGTTCTGGTCGGTGTAAACCTTTTAAGAGAAGGTCTTGACCTTCCACAAGTATCATTAGTGGCAATTATCGATGCTGACAAAGAAGGTATGCTTCGTTCACATAGAGCATTGACTCAAACGGCAGGACGTGCCGCTAGAAATGTCAATGGTAAAGTCATAATGTATGCCGATAAAATAACGAGAAGCATGCAACTCACAATCGACGAAACCAATCGACGTAGAGAGAAACAGATGGCTTATAATATAGCGAACAACATCACTCCTAAATCCGCTATTAAAAACAGCAAATCAGCACTGGCTAATACCGAAGAGAGCAGCAAGAGTGCCAACACATCAAAAATGTATATTAACGAGGGTACTCCATTCATCGCAGCAGAAGAAAATCTTTATCTCTCCACAGCAGAGATAGAGAAAGCCATCAAAAAGGCCAAAGCCGCCATGAAAGAGTGCGCTAAGAATCTGGATTTCATCCAAGCTGCACAATATAGAGATGAAATCATTCGTCTGGAAAAGATGTTAAAAGGATAATAAAAAAAAGACCGAAAGTGATTACTTTCAGTCTCAGCGGTGAGAGGGGGATTCGAACCCCCGGAACGGTTACCCGTTCGTCAGTTTAGCAAACTGGTGGTTTAAGCCACTCACCCATCTCACCAAACCCCATTTTTTCAATGGTTATATCGTTTGACAATCTTTTCTCAATTGCGAGTGCAAATATAAAGACTCTTTTTGAAAATCCAAAAAATATTTCATTATTTTTGTACCAAATTAAGAATATAAAATAAACATGAAAAAGAAAATAGCATTTTGCATTTTAGCACTCTTTTTAATTCTCTGTATTGGTGGCATATACCTATACAAATCTCTTATGACAAGTAATGTGGAGACAAAAGAGCCTCAATACCTACTCATCTATCCTGGTCAAGGATATGAGTCCATATTAGACAATCTAAAGGAAACAGGCGTAATAAAAGACTTCAATTCATTTAAATTAATTGCAAACCTGTCTGGATACAAAGATAAAATCCACACAGGAAGATATGAATTAACAAATGGTCTTTCCAATCTCCGATTGATACAAAAACTGATTTACGGCAGACAAACACCTGTACGTTTCACATTCAATAATATTCGGACAAAAGATCAATTCGCCGAGAAAGTATCCGAGAAATTAATGATGAGCAAAGAAGAGTTTATCAATGCATTAGACAGCGAGGAAACCCTTAAAGAATATAATCTGACAAAAGAGAATAATCTCGTCATCTTCTTACCTAACACGTATGAGTTTTACTGGGATATCACGCCCAAAAGCTTCTTGTCCAAGATGAAAAAAGAATACGATAAGTTCTGGACAACTGAACGTCTAAACAAATTGGGTGAATGTGGGCTTTCGCAAATAGAAGCAAGCATTCTAGCCTCTATCGTCGAGGAAGAGACCATCAAAAACGATGAACGTCCTAAAGTTGCAGGTCTATACATTAACCGACTAAAAATCGGCATGCTTCTCCAAGCCGACCCAACTGTCAAATTTGCTTTAGGCGATTTCTCTTTAAAAAGAGTATCCGGTGGATTCAATCAAATTGACTCGCCTTATAACACATACAAATACCAAGGACTTCCTCCTGGACCTATCCGTATTCCATCCGAAGGCGGTATAGATGCTGTATTAAATTATGAACATCATAATTATTTATTCATGTGTGCCAAAAGAGATTTCTCTGGTTATCATGATTTTACGACTACATTTGGAGAACATCAAAACAATGCTAGACAATACCATAAAAAGCTAGACAAAATAGGCATTAAATAAAAAGTCTTTTTTGTGATGCATAATTATTTTTCTGCAAAAATTGTTACTTTCTAAAAAATCGTATATATTTGGGGCGATTTTTTAGAAAAAGAAAGCCATTTTCGACAAAGTTTTTAAGTGAATAAGTGAGTGAAATAATATAAAAACCATGATTTTTCATTAATTTAAGTGTAAGTCAGTGAAAAACAATTAGTCGTATGTGAGTAAACAATGGAGTTGTACTCAAGAAATAATTAAGTGAATTTTTCCTTATACAACTACGTTATAAAAACCAGCAATCTCACATTAAATTTAAAATATCAAACCATGAAGAAAACGTTCTTATTGAAAAATGTTTTCTCCTCGTTGGCGCTACTCACATGTGTGAGCACGGCTGTTCATGCCGAATCACTTATTGTTGAGCAGTTTAAGGAGAATTCACAACAAACTGAGACGACTTCTTATGATTTAGGAGACAAACCGATCCTAACTTTCAGCGGAACGAATCTCGTAGTGAAAACAGACAGGGCCTCTGCCGAATTCGAATTATCGAAGGTCGTCAAATATTACTTTGCAGAGTCAATCTCAACCTCTACCAAAGAGGCTTCGGAGACTCAAATGAGCTATGTCTATCTAACGGAAGAGACTATACACCTTCGAAAGTTTGATCCTCAACTTCCTGTATATCTTTATACAGTGAGCGGACAACTTATCCTCACGAAACAAACATCTAGCGAGGGTGATCTAGACATCACACTGTCGAATCTTGCTAAAGATGTTTATATAATTAAAATCAACAACAATACTATTAAATTTATAAACAAATGAAAACGCTCTCCTCTATAATTTTTATCAGTGCTTTTGCTATTAGTGCAATTGCCCAAACGACAACCTACAAAATGCGGGTCGTCATGACGGATAACTCCGAAGTATTTTACAATACATCTGAAGTAAAACAAGTTGATTTTGTGGAAATAGAAGAAAATCAAGAAGTGGGTGTGAAAGTGTTCCTTTCTGGTGACGATCCTAACAAAGACGGACAATGTCAAGTGCAAACAGATCAATACACGGGTCCTGACGGTCAATGCTTTCTAAACTATCCTTCTCAACTTTCCAACGATCCTAACGTAAAACATGGTGTCATCATCTGGGGTCCTGGTGGTGGAGAGAAACCTGGCAACTATTCTAATATGATCAGACGTTTGGTTTCTCACGGATTTGTTGTATTGGAGCTTAAAGAATCTCCTGGCGGTGGAGATCGTGCCATCGATGCAATCAACTGGTTGGAGAAAGAGAACAGCAATCCAAACAGCAAATTCTACGACAAGCTAATCATGGACCGTATTGGTTGTGCCGGACACTCTATGGGAGGATTGGAATCTGAGCAAGCATGGTTGAAGGATGAACGTGTCTATACAGCTTGTTTGAACAACAGTGGTGACTTGAACCACGTAGCCATGTCTCAGATGAAGGATGGAAAATCCATCGCCATCGTCTATGGTGAAGCAGGAATGGAACGTCCAAATGCAGAAGCTGACTACAACAACTACGGAGTGTCTTGTCCTGCTTGCCTTATTATGCTAACCGGCGGACCAGACCAAGGAGAAGGTGGTTACGGACATGGATCTGGACCTTGGACAGGACATGCTGCTACATGTGCATGGATGCGTTGGCATATTGGACGTGAGACATTCAGAAAAGATGCCTTCACAACACCTAACGGTGAATTCATCAGCGGCTACATTTCTGGCGCTCAAGGAAAATGGTCAGGTAAATACAAAAATTGGGAAAACTGGGTAGAAAAATAACCATTCATGATAATACAATAAGTGTTGAAGAGTGTCCGGCGCTAAAAAGTGCCAGGCATTCTTTTTTATGATAATCACATCAAAAAAGAATTAAAGCAAAACTTTGGTTATTATAAAAAGAAGTCATACATTTGAAAAAATAAAAAAATCACATGAAAAAAATATTTTCTCTTGTCATATCGCTATTTATAGCCTTCAACATCAATGCAGGGGATGGATTAACAATAAGCATAACTGGCTGTGTTCCATGTGTTTCTAACTCAAAGATAGTATACGGAGCTGATTTAAGCCTACATCGGCAAACCACACCTCCGTCACATGTTAAAAGAAATTGAAAGATTCAAAGAATAATATTTATTTTTTATTATGGCTAAATTCATTTGTACTGTATGTGGATACGTCCACGAAGGAGATGAGGCTCCTGCACAATGTCCTCAATGTAAAGTTCCTAGTTCGAAATTCAAGAAGTTAGACGAAAGCAAAGCTCTCTCTTTTGTGACAGAACACGAAATTGGTGTAGCAAAAGGATGCGATGCTGAGATGATTAAAGATCTTAACGCTCACTTCACTGGAGAATGCTCAGAAGTTGGTATGTATCTTGCAATGAGCCGTCAGGCTGACAGAGAAGGATATCCAGAAATCGCAGAAGCATTTAAGAGATATGCATGGGAAGAAGCTGAACATGCTGCAAAATTTGCTGAATTATTAGGCGATGTTGTATGGGATACCAAAACGAATCTTGACAAACGTATGAACGCAGAAGCTGGTGCATGCGAAGATAAATTCAGAATTGCTAAAAGAGCAAAAGAATTAAATCTAGATGCTATCCATGACACAGTTCATGAAATGGCTAAAGATGAAGCTCGTCACGGAAAAGGATTCGAAGGCCTTTACAAAAGATATTTTGGAAAATAAACAAAATAGATAACAACAAAAGAAAAAGCTACGTATTCACGTAGCTTTTTCTTTTTTATATAGACTCAATTTATAATCACGAAAGTGTAAATTGTAGTGGCAACAACTCAGCAATGCTATTCACACTGTAAATTTTCTCCGTTCCATACAACAGCACTTTAATCTTTTGTTTGTAGCGGAGCTCTGTCTCAAGCAGGGCTTGACGACATGCACCACACGGAGTAATCGGTGTGGACAAAAAGCCATTGACATTCTTTGCAGCAATAGCTATGGCATCAACAGCAAGCGTCGGATACTGTGCATTAGCATAAAATAATGCAGTACGTTCCGCACACAATCCACATGGATAAGAGGCATTCTCCTGATTACTGCCTGTCACAATTGTGCCATCAGCCAGACGAACGGCAGCCCCTACCGAAAACTGCGAATACGGAGAATACGAACCTGAAGTTGCCTGTTTGGCCTTTTCAACCAATTCAGCCTCTTTCTCATCCAACTCTTCATACGAAAGAATTGTCACCTTACATTCAATGCTTTTTTTCTCCATATAAAAGCACACTAAGATTTAATAACGATATAAATCAGATTTATATGGTCCGTCAACAGAAACACCAATATATGCTGCCTGTTCAGGAGTTAGCTTTGTCAATTTAGCACCAATCTTACTCAAATGAAGACGAGCTACCTCTTCATCTAAGTGTTTAGGCAAGCAATACACTCCCACTTCATATTTCTTTGTGAACAACTCAATTTGAGCCAATGTCTGGTTTGTAAATGAATTACTCATTACAAATGAAGGGTGACCTGTAGCACATCCTAAATTCACTAAGCGGCCTTCTGCCAACAAAATAATTGAATGTCCATCAGGGAAAAAGTATTGATCTACCTGAGGTTTTATATTTCGGCATTTGATTCCTGGATAGGATTTCAACTTAGACACCTGTATTTCACTATCAAAATGTCCAATATTACATACTATCGCATTGTTTTTCATCTTCGCCATATGCTCTATACGAATAATGTCGATATTACCCGTTGTAGTTACATAAATATCACCAATAGGAAGAGCATCTTCTACTGTTACCACTTCATATCCCTCCATAGCAGCTTGTAATGCACAGATAGGATCGACTTCAGTAATCAACACTCTAGCACCATACGAACGCATTGAGTGAGCACATCCTTTACCCACATCACCATATCCACAGACAACGACCACTTTACCTGCAACCATGATATCTGTTGCACGCTTGATACCATCGGCCAACGACTCGCGACAGCCATACAAATTATCAAACTTAGATTTAGTAACAGAATCATTCACATTGAAAGCAGGGAATTGAAGTCTGCCCTCTTTCTCCATCTGATAAAGACGGTGAACACCCGTTGTAGTCTCTTCAGAAACACCAATAACCTCTTTGATGAGCTTACCAAAATAGTTATTGTTTACCTTTTGAATCACAGACAAAATCTTCAATAATTCAATTTCATCCTCGCTTTCCGCATTGCGGCTAAGAATAGAAGGATCTTTTTCTGCATCCGCACCTAAATGCAACATAAATGTAGCATCACCGCCATCATCAACAATCATATTAGGGCCTAAACCATCACCAAAATTCAATGCTTGTAACAAACACCACCAATATTCCTCAAGCGTCTCACCTTTCCATGCAAATACAGGTACACCTGCGGCAGCAATGGCAGCAGCAGCATGATCCTGCGTGGAAAAGATATTACAACTTGCCCATCGAACCTGAGCACCTAAATCAACCAACGTCTCAATAAGGACAGCAGTTTGAATTGTCATATGAAGAGATCCTGATATACGTGCGCCCTTCAAAGGTTTCTGTTTACCATATTTCTCTCGGAGAGCCATTAACCCTGGCATCTCATTCTCTGCCAACTCTATTTCTTTTCTACCGAAATCAACCAAATTCATATCCGCCACCTTATACGGAAGCACAGAAAACAATTCTTCTTTCATTCTTATTATAAATTACAATTACTACTTTTTTTCACAATTCCGAGCCTCAAAATTATTTCTTTGGCGTAGAATAACGCTGATTCAATTGCTCCAACACATCTGAAGTAATATCCATTGCCTCATCTGCATATAATAAATCAGCTCTATTTAAAATCATCTTGTAGCGATGATCAGCATTATAAATCTTAAAGAAGGTATCAATGGTATCCATCAATTGCTTGGTGAGTTTTATCTGCTCATTAGCAAAGTCCTGCTCCAAACGCAATTGTAATGTCTGAAGTTCTTGATCTTTCTTATACAATCGATTTTGTTCCTGTTCGAACGACTCCTTTGTCAAGAAACCACCAGATTGATACTTCTGCTGAAACACTTCCAATTCAGCTTGCAACTTTTGCTGTGCACTTTTTAACTCTTTAGTCGATTTAGCCTCTTTTTGCAAAAGTCTTTCATTCCACTGTTTATAAAAATCAAACTTTTGCAAACTCTCCTGTAATAGCTGTACATTTACATAAGCAATAGGATAATCCGAAACATTCTTATCAGATGACTGATTTGAAACAAGAGAATCTGCCGTAGAATCCACAACACTCGTTGAATCTTTTGTAACAGAATTTGGAACCTCAGAATTAGGAGATTTACATCCCAACACACACATTGCAAATACAGTCAACGCAATTATATTAAAACTTTTCATTATTTAAATTATTTAGTATTTTTAGATTCTGTTTTATGATTAGAAGATGCTTTTATTCCATGATATTCCATGTAATCTTGTGTCTGAACACAATATATTCCTTTTTCTTTCAATGCTTTGTTTCCACCCACGTGCGTCGAAGGAAATCTCCCTTTTTTCGTAAAGAAAACCCTAACGCCTAAAAACAACAACGCAATTGCGATAAATAAAAGTGTTATCAAAAACAATGCCAACATATTAAATCATTAATGCTAACATAATAAAATCATGTATCATGAAACTTTGCGCAAATATAGAGTTTCTATCAACATAAAAAATCAATCTATCATTATTTTAGGATTATTTCAGAACTTCAAGAGTTATTTAACATCTTTTAAGTACCTTACTTTTTTGAATCAGCAACTTCAATTACATTTATCACGTAGTCGCCTAATTTTTCACACTCTGAAATCATATCCATGTAATAGACACCCATCTGATAATCATATAGCTTATTGTTAATATCTACTACATTTTGATTCTTTAGTTGTTTTCTATAATTGTTTATTTCGTTTTCAATGTTTTGTGATTTATTTATATCTGATATTTTCAAATCTTGTGCCTCCACAATGTAAATCATCTGAGACAATGAACTTTCCGCCAAATTCAACATATTATGAATATGTTCATATTGTTTTTCTGTAAAATCAGTGGCTGAAGAGTTCTGCCTTTTACGACGAATTGTACGTGCCAAGTTATAACAGCTATCCCCTATACTCTCCAACTCTGACACTTGACGCAACATATGCTGAATCTCAGTTTTACTTTCTGCACTCAAACGTCCCTCTGACACCTTATTTAAGTAATCTGCGATCCGTACCTCCATATCATCTGTTATATTCTCATATTTTTCAATACGACTAAATAACTTATTGAAATCATCTCCTTTCTCCGTATGAAGAAGATCTGGAATCATACGAAACATCTTCAAACATCTTTCCGCAAACATATTCAACTCTTTCTTTGCCTCTAAAATAGACAACTCAGCTGTGGATAGCAAACCGCCTCCGATAAATGTTAAACGTGACTCATCTTCCTCTTCATTACCCTTTGACGGAATGATTAGGCAGACTAGTTTTTCCAATGGTTTAATGAACCATATCAAAATCAAGACATTACATATATTAAATGATGTATGGAAAGCAGCCAATACAACAGTCAAGATTGTCTTATCCTCTATATTCGAATGTGGGTCACACCCCACCAATGAACAGACAAAATCAACGAAATAAGGGAATATAGTAAACACCCAGATTACACCGAAGACATTGAACACCATATGTGCCATGGCCGCTCGTCTAGCCTGTGTGGAGGCAGACAATGCAACAATATTAGAAGTTACCGTCGTTCCTATATTCTCACCCATCACAAGTGCAATACCCATATAAATATCCAGCACGCCCGCAGAACATAACGTCATTGTGATGGCCATAATAGCAGCCGAACTCTGTACGGAACAGGTTAGGATTCCACCAATCAACAAAAACAGAATGTAAGAACCATATCCCCAACTACTTAACGTACCGAACACCTGCTGTACGGTTTCATTCTGATCCAAATGCATTCCTTTTGCATTGGCACTTAATGTGGTTAATCCTAAAAGCAACAAAGCGAGTCCCATGATGAACTCGCCAAAATTTCTACTTTTATTTGAATAAATGCAGGCAATCGCTATCACAATCGCCGCATAGACCACATATTGCATATAGTTACCCGATCCTCCCAACACCATAATCCAGGCGGTGGCCGTTGTACCTATATTGGCACCCATAATGACTGAAATCGCCTGTGCCAAAGTTAACAAACCTGCACTTACAAAACTCACGGTCATCACCGTAGTTGCTGTTGAAGATTGAATTGCCGTAGTAATAAATGCACCCGTAAGAAGCCCCGTAAAACGATTGGTGGTCATCTTGCCCAAAACTTGTCTAAGTTTACTACCGGCCATTTTCTGTAAACCTTCACTCATCACCTTCATACCATACATGAGGAGTGCGACAGAACCTGCCAGAATCAATAGTGGTAAGTAGTTCATCTCTATACTTTAAAGTTAAAAGCTCTATTCTTTCAGGAAAAACAGAACATCAAATTTCGTTTTCAAATTTAGTAATTTTTTTTCTTTCTGCACGTGTTTCTACAAAATTTCAATCAAAATAACATTTTCTAACACAAAACCGTAAATTAACACACTCACAATGAAACTTAGAATTTATAGGCCCCTTCTATATACATATCCGTTCTAATATTTTTAAAGAAAAAGAACGAAAGTATCAGATAAATTCAGTAATTTTGCATACAAGAAATTTTTTAGCAATGATAAACAGAAACTTACTCCGATTAAAAATCATTCAAGTCTTGTATTCTTACTACAAGAATGAGGAAAATGATTTTAACAAAGCAAAAGAAGAGTTGCTTCTAAGCATCGACAAAACCTACGAGTTATATCACTATTTTTTCCAGTTAATCATTGAAATCACCAATCAAGCTGAGAAGAAATTAAGCAAAAAACTGATCTCTGAAGAGGATTTAAACAAAAACAAAAGATTAGTTTTCAATAAATTCACCCAACAATTGAAATCCAACCGACAATTGCAAGCATACATGGAAGAGCATGAGGTGGATTGGAATTTTGAAGACAGCGAAGCTGTTAAAGAATTATACAAACAAATAATCGACTCTGAAGTTTTTGCTGAATATATTACAGAAGAGAGAACCTACGCTGAAGACAAAGAACTTTGGAGAAATATTTTCAGAAAAATCATCTCTGAATCAGAAAATCTAGGAAAAGAGCTGGAAGATTTATCCATCTATTGGAACGACGATGCTGAAATTGTTGTTAGCTTCGTCATTAAAACCATCAAGCAATTTGAAGAAAGCAATGGCGAAAACCAAACGTTGCTGCCAAAATTTAAAGATTCAGAAGACGAACAATATGTTCTCACACTATTTAAGAATGCTATTTTCAATGCGAATGATTATAAGGAGTTAATCACCACTCATGCCAAAAACTGGGACGCAGACAGAATTGCTTTCTTGGATATCATAATCATGCAGACTGCATTAGCTGAAATCTGTACATTTCCTTCTATTCCTGTAAGCGTTTCAATGAATGAATATCTTGAAATAGCAAAAGCTTATAGCACAAACAAAAGTAGCAACTTTATCAACGGTATATTAGATGCTATCGTGAAGGATCTAACAAAAGAAAAGAAGATCACTAAAGTAGCCTATATGAATAGCTATAAAAAGTAAATACTTATAATTTAAATATACAAATATGCTAAACACAGTTTTATTACAAGAACAAGTTGGGTCTTCATCTTCTGGACTCATTATGATGGTATTAATCTTTGTGATTTTTTATTTCTTCATGATCCGTCCTCAGACGAAACGTCAAAAAGAAATTAAAAAATTCAGAGATGCACTTATGGTAGGAGACCATGTCGTAACAGGTGGCGGAATCTACGGAAAAGTCAAAGAAATCAAAGACTTGTCAGTCATTGTTGAGATAGCAAACAACGTCAATATCCAAGTTGATAAAAACTCTGTATTTGCAGATCCTTCAAGTGCAAATCAGTCTGCTACAACAAAATAAAGACTAGAACATCCGAGTATAAAGTCACACATTTTATACAAGTTTAGATAGGTTTTTATTATCATTTATAGAATGAACAAAGAAGAATTAGAAAAAGAGGGGCAAACGATTCTGGCAAATATTAAAAAATTTGTCACGAGTAAAGATTTATTTGTTTTCACTCTTTTTCTTTTTTTATCTGCTGCTTTATGGGTCCTTCATGCTTTAAAAGAAAAGTATGAAACCATGATTGTTATCCCTGTAAACTATACAAATCTACCCAATCAATACATCACCAAAAGTGAATTACCTTCTTCTCTTCGTCTTACAATCGTGGGACAAGGAACCAATCTTATCGCATACAGATGGGCAAGTAAACTAGATCCTATCGATATAGATTTATCAAAAGTAACGATTGGAAAGAATACAATTCACTCTCAAGACTTGATTCCTAATTTAAAGAAACAAATAAAGTCAGAAACACAAATCACAAAGATCTCTCCTGAGGTTTTTTCCTTTGATATTGAGAAATTAGCACAAAAAAAGGTGAAAATCAAGCTAAATGGCACCTTTGAACTTGCACAACAATATACGTTCTGTGACTCTCTAGAGATGGAGCCAAACTATGTCATGGCTTATGGTCCACAGGATGATATTGACAGTTTATACATAGCATTCTCAGAAGAAACGAATGTTTCAGATATCAAAGACACGCTGAGCATGAAAATTAAACTATTACACATACCTCATATCACCTTCTCGGATTCTATTATCAATCTAACGATTAGATCAGAAAGGTTTACAGAAAAACAGATACAGACACCGATCTCTATCATTAATCTTCCAAAAGACAGACAGCTACGGATATTTCCTTCCTCTGTATCTGCCATCTGTAGAGTCGGATTGTCTAATTATGATAAAATAGATGCATCGTCTTTTACCTTTGTCGTAGATTACAGAGAGACAAGTCATCATAAAAACAAACTTCCTATCGAAATAAAAGAATCACCTAAGGAAGTATTCAACATAAAGTTGGAAACGGAAGAAGTTGATTATATCATTGAAGAAAAATTCCTTCCACAATGAAAAAAATAGGTATCACAGGAGGTATAGGTTCAGGGAAATCCATTGTATCAGAAATTTTCAGACTCAAGGGGATTCCTGTCTATGACGCAGATTCCGAATCAAAGAAACTACTAATCACCAATGACGAGCTGAAAAAGAAACTGATCAACCTGTTAGGAGAAAAAATATACTTCGAAGACGGATCTCTCAACAAAAAAGAAATGGCCCAGCTAATCTTCAACAATGCATCTTTATTATGTGAGGTGAATCATATCATTCACCCTGTTGTGGGGCTGGATTTCTTAAATTGGTGCGAAAAACAATCTTCTGAAATTGTGGCAACCGAAAGTGCTCTCTTATTTGAGTCTGGACTGGACAAAAGAATTGACACCTCTATCATGGTATATGCTCCAATTAATATACGTATAGAACGAGCCATTTCTCGGGACAAATCCTCTCGAGAACAAATCGAAGCTCGCATCAAAAATCAAATGGATGACGAGAAGAAGAAAGCTCTTTCTCACCACGTAATCATCAATGACGGGCAATGCCCTATTCTTCCTCAGATAGAGAATCTCCTTAAATCATTATAAAAAATTCTTCCGATTACTCTTTCAAAATCTTTTGGGTCACTCTACCATTCTCAAATGTAACACTCAATAAATAGATACCTTTCGGATAATCGGTCATATTCTGTTCAAAATAAGTATCTCCAACAGAACGTTCGTTCAGCAACAATCCATTTATTGAATAAATAGCCACCTGTACGATTGGTCGTTCCGTAATTAATGAGATTGTTCCTTCGTTCCAATACATCAACGACAAAGGAAGATTTTCATTGTCATTCACATTAGTTCTTCCCAGATACAATTCAGACTGATCAATGATATACGAAGATCTATTCAAGGCAAACGTTTTCATTGAAGAAGCTGCCGATGTAGCAGTTTTACCATAATGAGCACAATACTCAGCATCCATTATAGTCGTCATACTATCAAATACTGCCTCGATATTCTCATCAGAAAAAGTTGTAGATAAATGATATATAAATTTATCCACCAGTTTTTCTCTGAACTCATGGTTCTTACTCAATTGTGCAAATATCTTTGTCATCCATGAAGCGGAATTTGCCCACTGTCTTCCGCCTATGCCTTGGCACCAATTGAACATATTCTTGGTATAATTACCTAGATTAGCATACCCTGGAAGACCTAACCCAAAATCTGTATCAAACAAGATCCAACGGAACTTTGCCCCCTCTTTTCTTTCTCTCCAGATCTTTGTGTTATTTCCTGGCCAGTCTGAATTGACAATAAATTGTTGGAATACTTGATAGTCCATATACTCATCCATATCCATTCGTTCACACGCACCTTCATAGAAAACAGAATCAGAAGGATCTGTATCAGACAAATAACTAACCAACTCATCGTATGCCACTTTATCACCCTTAGATGCTCGTATTCCCAACTGATCTGAGATAGTAATCAAATCAACATCCTCTTCATCTAAACCATAATTAGCCTTTAAATAGTCAACATTGGTTCGTTCATTCAGGTTCATGATCCCTATATACTTACCATTAATATAATATGCTACCGGTTGAAAGGCTTGGTAATCGATATTCATTCCAATTGCAAATGCTTGCATCAATCCATCACGGAATCGGACTTTACCATACGCAGTTCCTCCATTGCGTAAATAAAGAGTCTGATGAACGACATCCGGTTTCGACTGGAAGAAAATATAATTGAACTCATCCTGTCCAGTCTTCTTAGAAGCCTTTAATGATAATGATTTAACTGTCTCTTTACGAGAACAACCACCCTCTACAGATGCTTCCACTTCTTGATTCAAGACCTCTTCTCCATCCACAAAATAAGAGAAGACAACAGGTCGCTTCCAATCCTGATTGTAATTTGCTTTTGAACGGGTACATTCCTTTTCACCTATTTTCCCGTTTACACCCTTTACACAAATACCTAAGCTGTCATCATAGAAATATAGGCTATCGACCGTAATGGAAACAACAGGTATCGTATATCCCCCACAATTATCATGCGCTTCATCATGAAATATATATGTAAAAGATGAAATTTCACTTGGAAGTTTTCCTTCTTCATAGGCGATAGCTCTCAAATTCATATTCTCAGCCACATAAATAGGAGTCGAATATTTTAATCCATTGGCAACAGATGGTTCAGTTCCATTCAATGTATAATAAATATCCACCTGTTCTGCACCTGACGATAGAGTCAAATAAAACGGTTCTACTTTAATTCCTGACGTAACATCGGCCAACGGCTGTACTGCCCGGGTCGAATCAGTCAACACACCATAGGCAACCGTATTCTCTTTTTTAGGGGAAGGTAACATATAACCTTCTTGTGTTTCATATCTACCATACGATATACGAGGCGTCATCTTCTGATATGATAAAGAATCTATCAGTTGAGAATCAACCGACAAGGTAACATATCCTCCATCAGTATCCAGTTTATAGGGACAATGATTCACCTTAGTCATTTCATCCATCCATACGATCTGATAAGAATGAGCCGGTATCATAACATCTTTATCAACAGTCCATATCCATTTCTTTGAATATTTACCACTCTTCTTTAGTTTATAATGGCTCAACGTATAATCTTTCAAGGAGATAGTGTCCTCTGAATCATTATAAAACTCGATATAGCCAGAGAAATTAAAATAATCTCTGTCCATATAGGTCGACAAATTACATGGCATCACTTCATTTATACGAACAGAAGCCATCACATGCATAGGGATATACAACAGAACAAATCCCAATATAAAAAACAACTTATTGAAGTTCATAACATTTATACTTTACAATCTTACAACTCTATAATTCATTCTCATAATTATAAGCAAATGAAAAACATGCAAATATAACACAAAAAAGTTGGAAACATAACATATTTCCAACTTTATAAGCACTTCACATCAATTATACTGTATGATTATTCAGCAAGTTCATCCAAAAGAGCAAAATCTGTCACCTGACGTATATCTTCCACATAATGGAATGTAACACCTTTCAAGTAAGCTGGTTTGATTTCAAGAATATCCTTTTCATTCTCTTTACAAAGAATAATATCTGTAATTCCAGCTCTTTTGGCAGCCAATATTTTTTCTCTGATACCTCCGACAGGTAATACTTTACCACGCAACGTGATTTCTCCTGTCATCGCCAAATTCTTACGCACCTTACGTTTGGTCAATGCCGATACCAACGACGTAACCATCGTCACACCTGCAGAAGGACCATCCTTAGGCACTGCACCCTCTGGAACATGAACATGAATACTATACTCATCAAACACAGTGGAATCAATATTCCAATAATCAGCATGCACACGAATATATTCCAAGGCAATAATAGCCGATTCCTTCATCACATCTCCCAGACTTCCTGTCAGAGTTAATTTAGGTGTTTTGGATTTACTCAAGCTAGACTCTACAAAAAGGATTTCACCTCCCACAGAAGTCCACGCCAAACCAGTCACAACACCCGCATATTCATTTCCTTGATACTTGTCGCGTGAGTATCGAACTGTTCCTAAGAAATCCTCCAGATGATCAGGTTTTAGGACAGCATCATATTCCTCCTTCATGGCTATTTTATATGCCACCTTACGCATTATCTTGCATATCTGTTTATCCAACTCACGGACTCCAGACTCTCGTGTATATCCATCAATGATTTTATCCACAGACTCCTCAGTCAATGTAATCTGTTCATCCTTTAATCCATGATTCTCTCTTTCCTTTGGCAATAAATGATCCAAAGCGATACGAACCTTTTCTTCTTGGATATACCCACCTACTTCAATAATCTCCATACGATCCAAAAGAGGTTTAGAGATTGTGCTTAAATCATTGGCAGTAGCAATAAACATCACCTTTGACAAGTCAAAATCGATATCCAAAAAGTTATCATGGAAAGCATTATTCTGTTCTGGGTCTAACACCTCCAACAAAGCCGATTCTGGATCACCTTTAAAATCATGATTCACTTTATCTATCTCATCCAAAACAAATACTGGATTAGCCGAGCCTGATTTTTGAATACCTTGTATAATTCGTCCAGGCATAGCACCAATATACGTTCTACGGTGACCTCTGATCTCTGCTTCATCATGCAAACCACCTAATGATACTCTAACATATTTTCGATTCAATGACTCCGCAATGGATTTTCCTAAAGAAGTCTTACCAACCCCTGGAGGACCAACCAAGCAGATAATTGGTGATTTCATATCATTTTTCATCTTCAATACAGCCAAATGCTCAATGATACGTTCTTTCACCTTCTCCATTCCGAAATGATCTCTGTCAAGGATCTTTTTAACATTCTTCAAATTCAACGAATCCTTCGTGTATTCATTCCATGGCAAGCCCACGATGGTTTCCAAATAGCCTAACTGAACAGAATAATCAGGAGAATGTTGGGACATACGGTCTAACTTCGACAACTCATTGTCAAAGATCTCCTTAACTTCCTTAGTCCACTTTTTCTTCTTAGCTTTTTCTCTTAAGTCTTCTACATATTTCGACTGAGAATCACCTAATTCATCCTGAATCGTTTTGATCTGTTGTTGCAAGAAGTATTCACGCTGTTGCTGGTCAATTCCTTCATGAGTTTTATGTTGAATAGACTGTTTGATTTCAATCATTTGCAACTCTTTGTTCAAGAATTCCAACAATTTATACCCTTTCTGCTCAACCTCATCAATTTCTAAAAGGATCTGTTTTTCTTCAACCGAAAGACCTAAGTTAGCACATGCAAAATTCAGCAAGGCCATTGGTTGTTCAATATTTTTTATAGCGAACATAGCCTCTGGTGGCATATTCCCTGATCCTTTAATAATTTTAGATGCGGTATCCTTAACAGCCTCCAGCAATGCATCGACTTCCTTCTTTTTGCTTTTATCTGGTTGAACATCTGATAATGGAGAAACAGTACCTCTATAAAAAGGTTTCACACTGTTAATATAATCCAAATGAACTCGATGTTTACCCTGCAAAATAGCAGTTGTACTACCATCTGGCAACTCTAGAATCTTGATTACAGTAGCGACCGTACCCACCTCATAAAGCTCTTCTTGAATAGGTTCCTCTATTTTGGCATCCTTCTGGGTGAATACAGCAACTAAACTTTTGTTTTTATACGCATTTTTTACGGCAAGCAAAGATTTTTTCCTTCCCATAGAAACAGGAAGTATTACCTCTGGAAATAAAACCACATTACGCAAAGGTAATAATGGAAGATTCTCTATATCAGAATCTTTCAAATCCATCGGTTCCTCTCCATCTGATATCAATGGAATAAATCCTGCATCTTCTACATCCATGTCATCACTAAATAATGACGTTCCTACAATCATATTTTTTTTCACTGTACGACAATTTGTCAGTTTATACTATTCTATTTATAATCACTCTCTATTGGAAGAGCTTGTATATTCTATCATTTACAAAACAAAATCATATTAAACCCTCCACAATATATTATTTCAATTGTTATGCCAAACTAAAAAACATGACAAATTTTCAGTATTTCACACAAAACATCTCCATTCTGGCATAAAATAACCAATCAAGGCCTCATCTTCTTATTCATAACCATATCTGCCCAAATATCAGTTTATTGCTCTCTTATTCTCCAAATTTTCAATCTAACAGATGGGTAATTGAGAATAATTTACTAAATTTGCATAATTTTTTACAAGCTCAGACAAAAGAATCAAAAACAAGAAAACAATATAGATTATGGCTAAAATTATCAGCGATGTATCCCACACTTTTGGAGAGTATCTTCTTATTCCGGGATTGACCACTAAAGAGTGTATTCCAAACAATGTTTGTTTACAAACCCCTTTGGTTAAATTCAAAAAAGGCGAAAAATCTGCCATTAACTTGAATATACCATTTGTTTCCGCAATCATGCAAGCGGTTTCTGACTCTGGTCTCGCCATAGAATTGGCTCGTAACGGTGGATTGTCATTCATTTATGGATCTCAACCTATTGAATCTCAAGCAGAGATGGTTAGAAAAGTAAAGAATTTCAAAGCTGGATTCGTTATTAGTGATTCTAATGTAACGCCAGAAACTAGTTTGGCTGATGCTATCGAACTTATTCAACAAACAGGTCACTCTACAATCGGTGTCACAACCGATGGTACACCTAACGGAAAACTAGAAGGTATTTTGACAAGCAGGGATTATCGAATTGATAAAGTAGATATTTCATCTCCTGTCAAGAACTTCATGACTCCTTTTTCAAAGTTAACTGTTGGTAAAATCGGCATCACATTAAGCGAAGCTAACACCATCATCTGGGATCACAAACTAAACACGCTTCCTATCATTGATGATAATCAGAAGTTACGCTACTTTGTTTTCCGTAAAGATTATGACAGTCATCACGAAAACCCACAAGAGTTATCTGATGGTAGCAAAAAACTTTTGGTTGGAGCTGGTATTAATTCTAGAGATTTCGAAAAACGTGTTCCTGCATTGGTAGATGCTGGTGTTGACGTTCTATGTATAGATTCATCTGATGGTTTTTCTGAATGGCAAAAAGATACCATCACATGGGTTCGTTCAAAATATGGTGATACTGTAAAAATCGGAGCTGGTAATGTAGTAGATGCTGAAGGTTTCAGATATCTTGTTGATGCAGGTGCCGATTTCGTAAAAGTAGGTATTGGTGGTGGTTCCATCTGTATTACTCGTGAGCAGAAAGGAATCGGTCGTGGACAAGCAACAGCTATTATGGAAGTTGCTAAAGCTCGTGACGAATACTTTGAAAAAACGGGTATATATGTTCCTATTTGCAGTGACGGTGGTCTCGTTCAAGATTATCACATGGTACTTGCACTAGCCATGGGTGCTGATTTCTTAATGATGGGACGTTATTTCGCTCGTTTTGACGAATCTCCTACTAAGAAATTAACCATCGGCAATCGTATTGTTAAAGAGTACTGGGGAGAAGGTTCTAACCGTGCTAAAAACTGGCAACGTTACGACATGGGTGGTAGTTCAAATCTTAAATTTGAGGAAGGTGTTGATAGTTATGTTCCTTATGCAGGAAAGATGAAAGACAACTTGAATCAAACATTGGCTAAGATTATTTCAACAATGTGTAGCTGCGGTGCAATAACCATTCCTCAACTTCAAAAAGAAGCTAAGATAACATTAGTATCCTCTACTTCAATCATTGAAGGTGGTGCTCATGATGTAATCTTGAAAGAATCATAATCGACTTCTTAAATCATATTAAAATAGCAATACAAGATGTATTGCTATTTTTTTTTACTGAAACTAGTTAAGCACAAAAAAAGGAGGTCTTACAACCTCCTTTTTTCATAACATATAGAGCAATCTTACTTTACTACCATTTTTCCGACATGACTACCTGCCTTGATTATATACACACCCTTAACCGTAAGAGACACTTTGTTTTCAAAATCAGGAATAGCCACAAATGACTTAACAACATTACCCATTAAATCATATACATTCACCTCACATTTTTCAGGAACCAATACAGAGAATGTTCCATTAGATGGATTTGGATAGATTACCAATTGATTTAATGAAGATTTATAATCATCAGCATCTGTAACCATTCCAACACATGTAACATCGTCAATCTCTAAACTCTTAGAATTACCTGCACCACCTTTTACTTGCCAACTGAATTTGCGTATATCCGTCTTATCCAAAGACATATCAACACCCCAATCAGAAGCTTGTTTCAAACTACCCCAATTTATGGTAATATCCGTCCATTCATCAGAACCAGAAACATTAGCGCTATGGTAATCTTCATCTTTCACAGCAGACATTTCCACTCTAAATTCATGTGATGAGCCTTTGAATCTATACGTAATCTTTGAACAATCAGACAAATCCATTGGCGTTTTCTCTTCATTCAAATATAATTCAACACCACAATAAGGATCGCCCATCCATCCTTCTCCTTGCCACTGATTACCCATCGTTATATCTGCTTTAATTCTTCCGTTATTAGGTAATTGAGAGGCTGAAGTTATCGTAGAATAAGGTTTGGCATTCTTATTGGAATCATCAAACACATCCCATGATCCTCCCCATCTACTAATGATATCATTGTCATCAATGTTATCGATCAAACCTGGATCGACATATCCTTCTGGATAGACAACCAAAGAAGTTGTTTCTGACAACTCATCCTCTCCATCACTGACTACCAACATAAAGCTATAACTGCCTGCCACTATACCACTAACCGTTGTCTTATCACTATTAGGTGACGAGAAGACCACTTGACTAGGTCCTGAGACTTGCTTCCAAGTATATGTATATCTTTCTGTGCCACCTTTAGCTGAACCTGACAAGTTAACGGCATCAACTGGCAAGAATATTTTTTGACTTGAACAAATAGACATAGAGAGTTCCTCTGAATCATCCAATATCACAGGTTTAAAATTAATCCAGCCTTTCGTTGTCTCCAACGCATACGCTCCATTCTCTGTCATATCACTATTCGACCAATCACTGGTTTTAAAGCAATTGTCTTTTAACACAGACCAGATTGCATCTTCACCGCCTAAATTACACATAGACCAAAAGCAATTGATTACACCTCTTTGTTTAAAGGTATTCAACAAACCACCATCTGCCTTTCCTCCATTCATTCCCCATTCAGTAACAATTACAGGAACACCATTATTCCATGAGTTATTACTCCAATCACCTTGATGATCATACTTGACATATCCATGCCAGGTATAAGCAATATTAGAATAGCCATCACCTGCTGACGTAACTTGATCTGGTTCACGAGAGAATCTTTTAGAACCAACAATAATGATATTATCTTTATCTATTGCACGGATAACCGGGATAATCTGTTTTGCATAAGAAATCACAACAGCATTATCCACTTCGTACAATGGCTCATTGTATATCTCATACATCACATTAGGAAATTCACCCCACTTCGTTGCAAAATAGGTGAAAAATTCTTTTGCCAGATCTGTCCAATCCTCTGCTTTATGCTCATGGAAATCGATTACAACATAAATATCATTCTCAATGGCTGCCTTAACAACTTCATCCACCAACTTCTTTGTGTAGTCTGGACGATAATAGTAACAATCTTTGTTCCAAGTATCAGGTGGGTTGCTACAACTAGTTTGTCCATTTGATCCACATGGTGCAATAGCAACTGGAAGTCGAATTATTTGAATATTGTATTTATCCACCAAATAATCTACGGTTTCCTTACACCACCACAATGGTGCAGAGCAGCTCCAGAAGAGACTTGGTCCCATCAAGCTAACCTTATTACCACTTGCATCTGCCACATATCCTTTGCTAGTATTTAAATTACCGTATTTTGACACAACAAACTCTTTCTTCTTTGTTGGTTTCGAGATATCAACCTTTATAGTCTTAGAGACACCACCTATTGTCAAGACAATTTCATCAGTGCCATAAGCCCCTGCCGTATAACGACCATCTTTCACATTACTAGACCATGTTACAGGTGCAGCAATCATTTCACCTGATTTATTGTATGCTCTTGGATAAATATCTTTATAGTCATTCTGCATCAATACAACCTTGGAAGGTGTAGTTTTTACTTGAGCCACTTCATTGTCTGTCACAGAAGACTTCTGCATTATAAAGCAATCCAAGTTAAAAACAGCTTCCTCATTTGTCACCGTCATGATATGTTTTCCTTGAGTCAAATAAAAAGAAGGTCCATTTTCGATTGGATATTCATACCAATCAGAGAACGGCAATTGCCACCAATTATCACCCAACAAACGATAGGCAGTCAAATTATATACGAAATAAGATCCATCATCCATGGAAATACGTATTTTACCATCTGTCTGTGATACATACCTGAATGTCATTTGATACATTCCTGTAGTTTCAACATTTATTTCATAGAACAATTGTTCCCCATATTCATCAAAGTAACCTACACTTCTATCATTTTCTACTTTAATATTAGTAGTACCATTTTTAGAATCAATATATGATTCTGCCTCAATTTTTGTAGTTTGAGACCAGGATGGTAAACTACACATCCAACTAACAGATGTCAACAATAAGATTTTACCTAATATGTTTTTCATGTATAAAATATTTATAAAATTAGTAATCAGAAAACAATAACACTTATATACATTCAAAATTCGTGCCAAACAAAAAAAATCAGATAGATATAATAAAAAAAATCCGGACCGCAAAGGACCGGATTTTATAAAAAAGGGCAGCTACCTACTCTCCCACTGGTGTGCAGTACCATCGGCGATGGCGGGCTTAACTTCTCTGTTCGGAATGGGAAGAG
>JBGUIU010000076.1:0-1572 GCA_045113275.1 Paludibacteraceae bacterium | reverse complement strand
TTCCAAATTTACTCCACTAATTCGCAGGATACTACAGAACGGTTGAAACTGATGAGAACCGACTCACATACGATTAGACTACTGTTTTATTTCTTGGCTTTGGACCCGGTTTCTGTCTTAGTGAGCCATCATTCTTGTATAGGTTACGCTTAGGAATTGTGCATAAATAAACTATACAACTATTTTGTATAACACACAATATGGTATTATAGGATGCAACTGTAAATCTGTTTCCGTGGGGATAAAATGGTTGAACTAGATGAAGTTGCAATTGTTACAAAAATAAAAAAAATTTTACCTTTGTTAAACGAATATCAAAAGCGAGTATATCTTGCATCTGAAGCTGAAATTTTGGGCTATGGTGGAGTTTCAAAAATCAGTAGGGAAACAGGAGTTTCTAGGGTAACCATCAGTTCTGGATTAAAAGAACTTAATGCAATGGAAGGACAAACCGAAGATGATTTGCAGCAGATAATTCATCAACAACGTATAAGAAAGGAAGGAGCAGGTCGTAAACCGATTGAAGAAACTCAACCGGGAATAAAAGAAGCACTTGAATCTCTTATGAGTGAAGAAACATTCGGTGATCCTCAGAGTCTTCTGAAGTGGACGACAAAGAGTCTTAGAAATCTCGAGCAGGAAATGAACCGAAAAGGATATAACATCAAATATAGGAAAATCGGATACCTACTGAAGGAACTTGGATATAGTCTTCAGATGAACCAGAAGATGAATCAGGTAGGGGAAGAGCATCCTGACCGAAATGAGCAGTTCAAACATATCAGCGCTAAAGCAAGTGATTTTCTTGCCAGGAGTTTTCCAGTGATATCAATTGACTGCAAGAAAAAGGAAAACATAGGAAATTTCAAGAATAATGGTGCTGAATACTCACCCATAGGAAATCCTACCGAGGTTCTTGACCATGATTTTCCATTGCCTGAATTGGGTAAAGCGGCTCCATACGGGATATATGATATTGCTCTGAATGAAGGTTTTGTTAATGTTGGCATAAGTTCAGATACAGCACAGTTTGCTGTAAACTCGATTCGTTCATGGTGGAATGAGATGGGCAAAGAGCGGTATCCGGAAGCCAAAGAAATCTTGATCACCGCAGATGGAGGAGGAAGTAACGGATCACGTAACAGGTTGTGGAAATATGAACTTCAGCAGTTTGCGGATGAAACAAAACTGTCGGTTAATGTTTGTCATTTTCCACCAGGAACATCGAAGTGGAACAAAATAGAACACCGCTTATTCAGTCAAATAACTAAAAATTGGCGCGGTAGGCCACTCATCAGTTTGCAGGTGATTATTGATCTCATAGCATCTACAACTACATCAACTGGTTTGAAAGTTTTGGCAAAGTCGGATGAGAAACAGTACGCAACTGGAATTAAAGTGTCTGATGACGATTTTAAATCTCTGAGTATTTGTGGTGATGAATTTCATCCCGATTGGAATTATAAAATTAGCCCAAGATTGTAAAGATTAATTGTGCACAATTCCTAAGATCCCGCTATAACCAATAACTTCCAAAAACTTTTTATCTCGTTTTATCTGTTCTGTAATCAA
>JBGUIU010000075.1:0-49612 GCA_045113275.1 Paludibacteraceae bacterium | reverse complement strand
AATCCAACTGCTCTATAATTATCATTTCCCGACCGCCTTGTATGCTTTCATGTATCCCGATTGGGTGCTGTGGACATGCATAGTTATATAATGGCACAAGAACGATTGTATTTTAATTCTATTCCGGAATGAAACGTTTCTTTTTCTTTTTTCTTATCAATGTGGCCTGCTGTTCCAGCATGGTAAAGGCTTTTGATTACATTAATTATAAAGGTTTGGTCCTTTCTGCGCACGATAACCACCTAGCGATAAGGGGTCTGGATACCGCATATTTTCATCGTAATGGAATAGACTCTTTTGATATGCCTGATTATGTGGAATATGATGGAAAGAAGATGCCTATTACGCACGTGTTTTCTATTCCTCCTTGTAGTAGATTGAAAAAGATAACACTTCCATCTTATGTGAAAGTGATACACACCGGTGCGTTTCGCAGATGCACAAACTTGAGGGAAATAGTGATTCCGCAATCTGTGGAAGAGATACTCCAGGAGGCTTTTATTGGTTGCAAAAACTTAGAGAGAATAGAGATCCCAAAGTCTGTGAAAGTGATACGTAGGCATACGTTTGATGGCTGTTCTTCTCTCAAGGAGGTCATATTCAAGGGAAAGGTGAAAAATATAGAGCCCCATGCATTCATGGGATGTTCGAGCCTCACGCAGTTCCGCATTCCAGAGGGTGTCCGTGACTTTTCCGTGCTAAGTATATACGAATGTGATAATATCGAAACAATATATATCCCCAAGACGCTGGATTCATTTCGGGTCCATCGATTAAAATCGCTTGCGCATATTGTCGTCGATCGGAAAAACAAATCCTTTCAATCCATCGATGACGTCCTATATACCCGTAACCGGGAAGGGTTAGTGTTATATCCCGAGAGGGCAACAAGGAAGAGTTACAAAATAGATGATTCGGTTAAGACAATAGGCAGATATGCTTTCAGGAGCTCTTCGTTGGATTCTATTATGTTGCCCGACAACCTGGAGATGATTGAAGAATGGGCTTTCGAGCAATGCGGGAATCTACGTTATGTAAAATATCCTTCTCATGATTTTACCATATTCTTCAGTGGATTGGTCCACCCGATATCCACAAAGGTATCCCGTGATTTGCTTGAATCACCGAACGACGCTGATCTGATTATGAACGTGCGAAAATGTGTGGGTGAATATTATGAGAAAACGGTCCAACTGATTTTTTCGTCTTTGCATCAGGGGAATGCACACTCTGCGGAAGATATCGCAGCCAGGGTATATCGTATTCTGTATGGATTGGATGATAAGATCATAACCAAGGAGCTAAAACTGGATCTTCTGCATCGAATGATGTTGTTTGGCGGAGAAGCGACGAAGGAATACAAGCGAATACTTCTCTCTTCCTTTAGCAAGATAGAGTATCCTGAATATTGTATTCCTATTATGTGCAATGTTTCTGAGCTTAAGTCCATCGATCTGAACGCCTTTGAAAAGGATCTGGGAAAACATGTGCCGTCTTCGTATATTCCTTATTATCAAAAATATGTCAATCTTGTTAAGGATGAATTGGCCGAATATGAAGAGGAAAAGACTGTTGTGTATGACAATCCGAATGCTGCAGTGGAAGAAGAACGTTTGAAGTGGATTGCAAGGGCGGAAAAAGAAGGTTTTTGTAATGAGGAAGTCCTTGTTCATCCGGATGATGGGAAAGGGGTTGAAATTCGCTCGCGGGATAATATCATGAAAAGTGTCGCGAAAGAAAGGAATTTGAATCAATGGAAAGACCAGGAGATAGACTTGGAGAATGTCCATTTCTTTATGCCACCACACTAAGCCCAGAATGGGCGAACACATCACAGGTAGAGGCGGGGATAATTAAGAGTTAAGAATTAAGAATTAAGAGTTAAGAGTTAAGCTTTCCTTAAGGACAATGCTTATAAGCCTGAAAGGCTTAAACATATATAGCCCATGGACAACGCCCTGGGATAATTAAGAATTCCTTAAGGACCGATAAACCAACCTTGTGCATTTATCCTCATTTATAAGGATGAGGACCAAAACTCTATATCTAACTATAAGTACATCAAAATCTTTTGCTTAATTTTGCTAAATGAATCATTCCGACAATTTACATATGACGCCGTTACGATTAGCAATCATTGATTATAATGTATTGATGTGTATTGGTTTACAACAATTGCTTAGTGATTTGTTGCCGATGACTGAGGTGATGGTGTTTAATTCAATGGCTGAGATGGAACGAGAGAATGATTATCAGTTTGCTCATTTCTTTGTTTCTTCTCGTATCTATTTTGAACATACACAGTTTTTCAGAGATCGTTTACGGAAAACAATTGTCTTGGTGAATGGTGCCATGAACATTAATGATGTTTATACGCTTAATGTATGTCAGAGTGAGAAGTCGCTGGTTCGTGATATCATGGAATTACGTGGTAGGGGACATGGACATGCTTCGGCTTTAGCTCGTCAGGGAGGAACCAATACTCAATTATTATCTCCGAGAGAAACAGAAGTGGCTGTTTTGTTATGTAAAGGATATATCAATAAAGAAATCGCTGATTTATTAGGACTGGGTGTAACAACGGTTATTACTCACCGTAAAAATATTATGGAAAAACTACATGCTCGTTCCTTGGCTGATATTATCATCTACTGTGTGGTGAACGGAATTATCAATGTCGAGGATATATAATTAATTACATTCTTTGCTGTATGCCTGTCGGTCAGTAGAGACGATGCACATCGTCTCCGCAAACGAAATTTTGATCTCCCTGTTTATTCTCCTGTTTATTCTCCTGTTTATCTTCTTATCTATTCATCCTATAAAATAAGGATGGTCAGCCCTTATAAGTAAGGAAAAAGTATCTTCTCTCATCGTCGTAATTTTGTAAAAAGGAACGGATAGGTGTTTCTTATACAAAATTAGTCGTATGTGTATGCCGTTATTTACAAATGTATTAAATGGGAGTAGAGGAACAAGACCTCCTGTATGGTATATGCGGCAAGCTGGAAGAGTGTTGCCTAACTACAGGAAGTTACGTGAGAGATATACGTTTGAAGAGTTGATGAACCAGCCCCAACTGGCTGCAGAAGTGACTCTCATGCCCGTTTATGATTTGGGTGTGGATGCTTCGATTGTTTTTAGTGATATCTTGACGGTTCCTGTTGCCATGGGGATGGAGTTGCTGTGGACTGATCGTGGTCCTCAGTTTAAGAATCCTTTGGCTGGTGAAACGGATATTCATCATGTGCTTCATCCTGATTCAAGTAAATTGACTCCTGTCTATGAGATACTGGATTTGATAAAAAAGAAGAGCAGTGTTCCTACAATAGGATTCTGTGGCGCTCCGCTCACAACCTTATGTTATATGTTGCAAGGCACGAGTGCTAAACATGAGTTCCCTGATGCAAAAAGTTTTTTTTATGCTAATCCGGAAGAGACTCGGTATCTTGTTGATATCTTGACGGATTTTAGTATCGAGTATGCTCTTAAGCAGATCGAACATGGTATTGATGCATTCCAATTGTTTGAGACTCATGCTGGAATCATCCCTCAACCGTTGTTCGAAACCATTTTCCTTCCTGCTGTAAAGAAAATAGCCTCTGCCGTTAGAAAGCAGAATATCCCTTTTATTTATTTCCCGAAAGGGATAGGAACAGGTCTCTCGTTGATCACTCCTGAGGTCTGTGACTTCGTAAGCATTGATTGGCAGACACCGTTGTCTGTGGCTCGAAAGATGGTTCATACGGATGTGGGGTTACAAGGAAATATTGATCCGTATTTGTTGCTCTCTTCCAAAGAAAAGATAGTAGATGTCATGCGTTCTGAATATGTGCCATTTTTTCAGGAGAACGATAAATGGATCATAAATCTAGGACATGGTGCATTGGCAGCCACGCCTTTTGAGACTATTCGGTTCTTAACAGATTGGATAAAAGATGAACAAAATTGGAGGTGATAATACTATGTGTGATGGTAGATTGAAAGTGATTGCTCGCTCATCTCGGTTGTCGGTTTGGCAAGTGAAGGAGGTCTTCTCTTATATGGAGGGTGTGGATTATGACCTGATTCCTCTTGAATCGTATGGTGACAAACATAAGGAGATCTCTTTGATGGATTCATCTATTCCTGCAGATTTCTTTACGAGAGAGATGGATGCGGCAGTGCTGAATGGTACGGCCGATATTGCGATTCATTCGGCAAAGGACTTGCCTTTCCCGTTGCCTGAAGGATTGGAGATCTATGCATTACTGGCGGCTACCGACAAGACAGATTCTTTAGTCAGCAAGGATAACTTATGTTTACGTGAGTTGCCTGCAGGCGCAAAGGTCGCTACAAGTTCCTCTAAACGGAAACAGGAACTGTTGAAGATCCGTGCAGACCTTGAGTTTGTGAGTGTCCGTGGTACCATAGAAGAACGTATCGCACAGTTGGATCATCATGATTTTGATGCTCTGATCGTTGCTTCATGTGCTTTGCAACGCTTGAATCTGAGCCATAGAATAACAGAACGTCTTCCGTTTGAAACACATCCACTACAAGGACATATCGCTGTTGTTGGGAAAAAGGATAATGCGACCTTGAAGAATCGCTTCTCTCCATTAGGCTACCTTCGCTTGTCTGATTCATCAACACAGGCTTTTTATATAGACGGACGTGAACTCTCAACGGTTGTACGTCGCCTGTTGGATATGGGCGTTGAGGCGACTACACCCGTTCGTCTTATCTGCTCGATGGGGAATGCCCCCAAGAGTTATCTCTTCTTCTTGAATGAATTAACCTATACGGTGATTCACTCTTCCGAACCGGTCTTAATGATCGTGGGAGATGCTATAACTATTCAAAAGCATGAACGAAGAGTCTTGGTTACGGGTACGTCTATTGAGTGGGGTGCAAGTCGTGGTGTCGTAACTCATACACCACTTATCTATACACAAATACTCATCAATGAACGAAACACCTCGGTGCTTCAGAACAGTGATAGGTTTGATTATATCATCTTTACCAGTCGCCATGGTGTGAAGTGCTTTATGGAGCAGGTGAACAAGGACAATCTTGCCACCCAGTTAGCAAAGGTGAAGTTGATAAGCGTTGGAAATGTGACCACGCAGACGTTGAACGCAGTCGGTCTGACACCTGCGTATGAATCCGACACTGAATCGGCAGAAGGAATAATCCATTATTTCAAAGAAAACGATATTACAGGAAAACAGATCCTTCTACCACGCTCTTCGATAGGGATCACCACCTTACCACGTGAACTTGAAAAGATGGGCAATGAGGTGGTTGATTTGCCTATTTATGAGACACTTATTAATACAGATACAGATTTGATTGAAGATATGTCGGTTTTCAATGAGATCCTTTTTTCTTCCCCGTCGGGTGTCGCTGCATTTAAGATACGATATGGAAGATTACCGAAGGATATTCCTCTGACATGTAAGGGGAAATCGACAGAGAGAGAAATGATTGATTCACTATAAATATGTTTTAGCATGAAACGATTCAGACCATTACGAATATCGCAGATCGTACGAGATCAATATGCGGATGTGCCAGCTATCCATCCGGACACATTCATTTATCCTTACTTTGTCATGGAGGGTTCGGGGAAAAAAGAACCCATAGCAACCATGGAGGGTATATATCGCTTTTCCATTGATGAACTGCTTGTCGATATAGAAGATCTCTTGACGTTGGGCATAAACAAAGTCTTATTGTTTGGCGTGATTGATCAAAAAGATAAGGATGAGTGTGGTACGGCAGCTTATCGGCCTGATAATATTATCAGTCGAGCAGTAAAAGCTATCAAATCACGCTTCCCAACGTTGATGGTATTTACCGATGTATGTTTATGTGAATACACTTCCCATGGTCATTGTGGATTGCTTTGTAATTGTGATGTAGATAATGACACCACACTTCCGTTACTGGCAGAGATGGCGTATCAGCATGCTTTGGCAGGGGCTGATTTTGTGGCACCATCGGCTATGATGGATGGTCAGATTGAGGCGATCCGCCAACGATTGAATCGTGAAGGACTGCATAATACAAAGATTTTAGCTTATTCAGCTAAGTATGCATCAGCTTATTATGGACCATTTCGGGATGCTGCCGGTAGTGCGCCATCTTTTGGTGACCGTAAAACATACCAGATGGATTTCCGAACAATGGATCAAGGTATCGAAGAGATTGAGGCTGATATCGAAGAGGGAGCTGATTGGATTATGGTGAAACCTGCACTTGCTTATTTGGATATCGTGTGTCGTGCGCATCAGAGATTCCCTAACTATCCAATGGTTACCTACCAAGTGTCAGGCGAATACTCTATGTTAAAGAATGGAGCAAAACAAGGATTCTTTGATGAGAAACGAATTTTCTTTGAAAGCTTGGTGGCTATGAGACGTGCGGGTGCTGATTATATCATCTCGTATTACGCAAAGGAATTTTTTAGATGATAGCCATATTACTTATATTGAAATGGGAAGATGATAGAGTGTCGGTTAATCAATAATAAGGAACATGGATTGCAGGAACGTGAGCGCTTAATTACAGAACTTGTGATTAATAAAAGCATTCCTCATGTTTTGTTGGCAACCTGCAACCGTACTGAGTTATATTGGGGAACAGGTGAAGTCCCCTTGTCGATGGCTGAACATCTGTTTCGAGTGGCTTCAGGCTTGGAATCATCCATTGTGGGAGAACGGGCTATCCAAGGGCAGTTGAAACAGGCCTATATGGAAGCAACAGAAGCCTATGGTTTATCGGCTGGATTGAACCGTCTGTTCCAGCATGCAATGCATACAGGAAAGCGTGTTCGCACGGAGACAAAGATTTCTGAAGGCGCCGTCTCGCATAGTCAGGTGGCGGTTGATATCCTCAAGGATAATAAGATAGATTTTCAACGCAGCCGAATCACTGTCGTAGGGGTGAATAAGCTGAATGAGGATATCCTGAAATTCCTTTTCTCTAAAAATGCACGTAATGTGATGGTTGTGAATCGACATGAGGAGAAAGCTGTCGCTTTTGCAGCTCCGTATGGGTATGAAGTGAAGGGTCTTCTGCAGCGTGATGAGTGGATGAGGAATACGGATGTGTTGATTAGTGCAACGTCGGCCCCTCATGCCATCTTCACAAAAGAAGATTTCCATGAGAAGAAACATATATTGGTGATCGATATTGCCTTTCCTCGGGATGTGGAGGAAGATGTAGTAACCCTTCCATGGGTTACTTTGCATAATATAGAAGATATAGAGGCCTTTGCCAAACAGAATATTCGTCTGCGTCATGATGAAGTGGGGAAGGCGGAAGCTATTATACAAGATGAATTACAAAAGTTTATGAAATGGCAGTCTTATTCTCTTATGAGAGACTGACGTTTTGTTGATGATTACATCGTTTTTTTATAAATAATATGAATTGAGGGATGTTGTAACATCCACCTAAAAACACATAGTATGGAAAGAGAAAAATCTAAGATGGCATACGAAGAGGCTATCAACTATATCCCTGGGGGCGTGAATAGTCCGGTGAGGGCTTTGAAAGCTGTTGGTGAAACACCTTTATTTGTGGATCATGCAGTGGGGAATAAGATATATGATATTGATGGAAATGTATATACGGACTATTGCTTATCATGGGGTGTCTTCTTGTTGGGACATGCACATCCTATGGTGAACAAAGCTGTATTGTCAGCGGTGAAAAGAGGTACGAGCTATGGCGTACCCTCGTTGCAAGAGACGGAGCTTGCTAAGTTGGTCTGGTCTTGTTTCCCTACGATGCAACGTGTGCGATTCGTGAATTCGGGTACAGAGGCTACCATGAGTGCGATTCGTCTGGCCCGTGGTTATACGGGTCGAAACTATATTGTGAAGTTCGAAGGAAATTATCATGGACATGCCGATCATCTGTTGGTTAGTGCAGGTTCGGGTGTTGCTCGTCTCGGTAAGTCCTCTTCGGCCGGTGTACCTGATAGCTTCGTCTCACAAACCATTGTGGTCCCATATAACGATGAGAAAGCAGTAGAACAGGTCTTCTTGGAAAAAGGCAAAGAGATAGCTGCTGTTATCATCGAACCTGTTGCTGCGAATATGGGAGTTGTTCTTCCTAAAAAAGGATTCTTGAAGTTCCTTCGAGATATCACATGTAAGTATCAGTCATTGTTGATATTTGATGAGGTGATCACAGGTTTCCGCTTGTCTGTCGGAGGGGCACAGAAGCTCTTTGGAATAGAGCCTGACCTTACGGCTGTTGGAAAAATTGTAGGCGGAGGATTCCCAGCGGCTGCATTTGGTGGTAAGTCGGATATCATGCAGATGCTGGCACCGGATGGACCCGTATATCAAGCAGGTACACTTAGCGGTAATCCTGTGGCTATGAGCGCAGGAATTGCGACGCTCACGGAGTTGATGAAGCCAGGTTTCTACGAAGAACTGAACGCCAAGGTGGATGATTTCGAGTGTAAGATCAAGAAAGCAATAGAAGGGAAAGGAATTGTGTTTAGTCGGATAGGGCCTATGTTTACCTTGTTCTTCAAAGAAGGCAAGGTGGAAAATTTCTCTGATGTGAAACAGACAGATCAAGAGCGTTTTGCTCGTTTCTTCCGTTACATGTTGAATCATGGAATCTATGTCTCACCTTCACAGTTTGAAGGCAATTTCATCTCAATCAAACATACGCAGAAGGATCTGAATCGTTTTGCTCGCTTGGTACAAGACTTCAATGAATGATTGTAGAACTACGTGTTGCATGAGTATGAATCTAGTAGAAAAGTATAACGTATCAGTACCAAGGTACACAAGTTACCCTCCAGCTAACTATTTTAAAGAGATGGACAGTGCGACTTACCTTCGTGCGGTTGATGAATCCAATCAAGTGGGCAGTCGTAATCTCTCTTTTTACTTACATATGCCTTTTTGTAAACGATTATGTCACTACTGTGGTTGTAATTCTTATATAATGAGAAGTGATGAGGTCGTACAACAATATGTTGAGGCTTTGCATCAAGAGATTGACTTGGTTGCGGCTCATTTGGACAGCAATCGTTTGATAAGTCAGATTCATTATGGCGGAGGTACACCTACAGCCATGCCCGTTTCTGTATTAAAAGACCTTAACGAACATATTATATCACGATTCCCCATGATGGAAGGTGCCGAGATCTCTATTGAATGTCATCCTGGTTACCTTTCTCATGATGATTGGGAGGCATTGACGAAAAGTCATTTTATCAGATTCAGTATTGGTGTGCAAGATTTTGATGAGAAGGTGTTGTCGGCTGTCGGACGAACAGCACCTGCCATGCCAATGAAGGAGATCATGGCGATTCTGCGTGCCGCCCATGTAGGGGTGAATATGGATTTCCTTTACGGATTGCCTTTCCAGACCCCAACATCGTTTATGAATAGTATTGAAACGGCTATTGCCTTACGTCCTGATCGATTGGTTACGTTCAGTTACGGTCATGTGCCATGGGTCTTTAAACGACAATTGATACTAGAGAAATATGGCCTTCCGGATGCTGACACCAAACAGCAGATGTATCGGAATGCTGTGTCGTTATTGAAAGAAGCAGGTTATAAGAGCATCGGGTTGGATCATTTTGTTTTACCGTCTGATGAACTCTATTCTGCCCTTGAAAATGGTCAACTTCATCGTAATTTCCAAGGATATTGCACCTTGCGTACAACAGGACAGGTCTATGCATTAGGTGTGACAGGAATAAGTCAGTTAGACTCGGTCTATGCACAGAATACGAAGGATGTAGAGGAATATATAAGTGAAGTGAAGTCGAACAGATTACCAATCAGAAAAGGATATTGGCTGAATGCGCAGGAGCGAGTCGTGAAGACGGTGATTGATTGTCTTATGTGTAATTACCGGGTGAGATGGAAGTCGCTCGCCGACTCTTTGCAGATGACTGTTGCTGAGTTGAAAGGACATTTACACTATGATGAGTCACAGTTCGCAACGATGGCAAAAGATGGTGTGATACTATACAACGAAGAAGAATTGAAGGTGACAGAAATCGGACATCCGTTTGTACGTAATGTGGCGGCTGTTTTAGATCCTTTGATGCAAAATACAACCAAACAATTTTCAAAACCTATATGAATATGAATGAGCATGATATTGTAATCATTGGTGCAGGAATAACAGGATTGACATGTGCGTTTCAATTAAAAAGAAGAAATAAGGATGTGTTGATGCTGGAGTGTAACGATAGAGTGGGTGGACAAATAAAGACAGTGAATGTAGGAGCCTTTACCTTTGAGAGTGGACCGAATACAGGTGTGGTGAAATATCCAGAGGTGACGGAGTTGTTTGAGCAGTTAGCCGGACGATGTGAGATGGAGACTGCGTTGGAGTCGAGTAAACGTCGGCTGATATGGAAAGATAGCAGTTTTTGTCCGTTGCCTTCAGGTCTCATGAGTGCGTTGCGTACACCGCTATTCACTTGGTATGACAAAATCAGGATTCTAGGAGAACCATGGAGAGCCAAAGGAACAGATCCGAATGAGTCTGTTGGCGCTTTAGCTAGACGTCGTTTAGGAAAATCGTATGTTGATTATGCTGTTGATCCGTTTCTGTCGGGTGTATATGCAGGCGATCCGTATAAGTTGCCGACTCGTCTGGCATTGCCTCGTCTCTATGCGTTGGAGCAACAATATGGTTCATTTATACGTGGAAGTATGGCAAAGGCCCGTATTCCCAAAACAGAAAGAGATAAGAAAGCAACGAAGAAGGTCTTTTCTGCCAAAGGAGGATTCTCTAATTTGGTTGAGGCTTTAGCGGATGCTATCGGACAGAAACTGATTGTGACATCAGCCTCCAATATAACCCTTCTCCCAGATGGCAAGAACGGTTGGAATATAAGTTATACCAAAGGAAATGAGCAGATTCAACTGCATGCCAATCATGTGGTGACGACTTGTGGTGCCTATTCATTGCCTCAGTTGTTACCTTTTGTAGAACCAGCTCTGATGAATGATCTGAACAATCTTTATTATGCACCAGTTGTGCAAATAGGGGTGGGGATGCAGGATTGTGGAGGAAACCAATGGAAAGCATTTGGCGGATTGGTTCCATCTTGCGAGCATAAAACATTATTAGGAATACTTTTCCCTTCGGCATGTTTCCAGAACAGAGCACCAGAAGAGGGAGCAGTGTTTTCCTACTTCATTGGAGGCGTTCGTCACCCAGAGTATGTCAAAAAGAGTGATGCTGAGTTGACGGAGTGGGTGAATAGATCATTGAGTGAGATGCTTAAGTATCCGCAAGAGAAAGAAGCAGAGATGATCATGATCTTCCGTCATGAACACGCAATACCTCAGTATGAATCGACAACAGATGCACGATTACAAGCCATAGAACAGTTGAAGAAAGAGTATCCGACCTTAACGATTGCAGGGAACCTGAAAGATGGTATTGGCATGGGCGATCGAATCAAACAGGCATTTGATGTAGCAGGCCAGTTTGAATAAAAAGGAATTATACGATTTCTAGCTTAATTCAATTTGATATTAAGATAATTTTTCTGAAATTTGCACCCGATTTCAGAAAAAATTAAAAATAGGGATTATAATTCTTTAATTTGTACTTTAATGAAGAAAATAGTTGCAACCTTAGGGTTGTTATTGTTTGGGTTGGGTAGTCTATATGCGGTCACTGCATATACAGGCTGCCCTGACTTTACTGATCTCACGGCAAGTTATGTGGAGCCGTATGCGTCAGGAGTAGGTAATCAGTTGGTGAAAGGAAGGCACTCTGTTATTGACAAGCAGGGGACCGATCCGAGAACAGGAGGCAAGCTTCAACTGCTGCCAAAAGGAGTAGATAGAGTAATTCGCTTGGGAGACGAATTTGGGGGTAATCAAAGTGAGAGTTTGACGTATCATCTTATTCCAGGATGGGATGCTTCGCTTATTCTGTTAAAATATGCGGTGGTTTTTGAAAATCCTAATCATAAAATTGAAGAACAGCCTTTTTTCTCTATATCTGTTACCGATAAGGATGGAAACTTGTTGCCGGAAACATTCCAATATTCAGTGTATGCCAATAATGGATTGGCAGGCTTTGAGGAATACGTTGATGGAAACAGTACTGTTATGTGGCGTGACTGGACAGATGCTGTGGTGGATTTAAGTTCTTATATTGGTCAAGAAGTATTGATAACATTCAAAACTCGTGATTGTTTACAGAATGGACATTATGCTTATGCGTATTTCACATCTGTTTGTACATCTGGCGGACATATAAAATTATTCTGTAATGAAAACAATATATTATTGTCAATGATTGATGGCTTTAGTTCATATCATTGGAGTGATGGAACTGAGTCTAAAGATTATGAAGGAAGTCTTGATCAACCAGTATGGTGCGATGTGACGTCTGTCGTTGGATTGGTTACAAAAATTTTTGTGGCGATTTCGGATAATGCCACATCATCAATGCCTGATGTTGTCTATGACAAGGTATGTGAAGGAGAAGACTATTCTTGGTTAGGCCATTCAATCGATACTAGGTTTAAAGGAACCCGTAAATTTAATGGTGTAGTGGTGAATAAGGATAGTTGTAGCATTTCGAGTAAGATATTGATGCTGACGACTATACCTACGCGTTTCGAGTTCAATGAAACCATTTGTGAAGGGGAAGATTATTTCAAGAACGGATTCAAGTTTAAGAATCCACCTGTGGGAGAATATAATGATTCGATAGAGGTGGACTCTGACACTGAGTGTAAACATTGGAATGTCCTTAAATTGCGTGTGGTTCCAAAAACAATTTCTCCAATATTAAAGGGAGATGAAACACCATGTACAGAAGCGTTGATGACATATAGTGTTTCTGGTGGAGATAGTTTTGAGTGGACGTTGCCAGCAAATACAGATCGTTATGAAAGTAAATTGACGGATGCTAATGTGTTTTTGAAGTTTACGAATGACACAAAGGGCGTAATCTCTGTTAATTGCTCTAATGGTTGTGTTTCTAAAACAGTATCAATGTCGGTTAGCCCAGTTAAATCATCCAGAACGTTTACTATCGATACGATTTGCCAAGGCACTTCTTACGAAAAAGATGGATGGAATTTAGGCGTACAAAACAAGGTGGGGTACTCTACATACATTCGTCAATTGGGCGATTCTTGTAATGCTTCTGATGTTTTGCTGCTTTATGTAGAAAAATCTCCTTCTTTAGAAATTAAGGCCTCACCAGACATTATATGTTCAGGTGACGAAGTGGAGTTAACTGCTGTCGAAAAGAATGAGAATATAAAAAATGATGAAGATATAGCAATTGGCGATGTTTGGTGCGAAGATGGATCAATCTTAAAGTTGAAAGATTTCTTAAAAAGTAAAAAGGTTGCGAAAGGAATTGTTTGTGATTTTGGTTATTCTACTGTTGAAGTGCTTTCTATTGTCGATGAATACAATGGAGAGGCAGTGCCTTACAATATCAACACAATGGATAATGATAGATATATAACTGATCTGTCCGTTATTTACAGCAAATTACTTATTTTGAATCAATACTTGAATCAGATTGAAGGAGCAGATCTTTTGGAAGGAATATATTGGAAAAATACGGATACATCTTGGATGGGATTGGCAGATACTCATCGATCTGTTGTGTCTATGGCTGATGGATATAGTATAATAAGTAGGGTTGAACCCATTACTAAATTATATAAAGTTAGATATTCCTATAGAGTTAGGATAGATGCTCCTTCACATGGTATAGATGTCACCATAAACGACTATTGAGATAAAATTAGGTAATACATAATACTTTTCTATTTATACGAGATGAAATATTTTTATTCATTTATATTATTGTTTTTTTCATTCTCTCCTCTATATGCCTATAAAATAGGAGAAGTCGTTAAGACTGAGGAGGGTGATATGGGAGTCGTCTTTTATATCGACCAGGAGCGAGTTTTGTTGGTTTCTCCTATTCAGGAAAAGGTACAATTTTGCACGATGAGTAATTTTGAAGAATGCCTTTCAACTCCTAATTGTGATGAGCATACACAAAAACTTTTGTTTAATGGACGTGAATGTACCAATCGAATGAAGAAATTGTCGGATAGCTTATCTTATGAATTCCCTATCTTGAATGTGATTCCATTTGAAAGAGGGTGGTTTATTCCGTCATTTGCTGAAATGTATGAGCTTTATCGTGCTTCTAGAGGAGGTTATGTGGGAACCTCGACTATGTCCTTTATGGATGTGCTAAAGTCTATTGGAGGGAGTCCCCTTGAGGAATGGTATTGGACAACATCTCGATGTCAGTTCAGTGGCGGTCTTTCTCCTATGATACAGAATTATGCGGACACAGCGTACTACGTTTGTCCAATCTATCAGATTGATTTAATAAACAAAGATTTAAAGGATAAATTTGATATTTTGTGGAATACCGGAAGTACAGAAGCTCAAATAACGGATTCTCCAAAGAGTACTACTACTTATACTGTAACAGCCACAAATACGTTAAATGCCTGTAAGAGCACGGCTAGTCGTAAGGTGCTTGTGGCAGGTGAACCTCAGGAGATTTATGAAACCATTTGTGAAGGTGAAAAGTATTCAGGTTATGGCTTTAATGAGAATACAACAGGAACTTATACAAAAAGTGTCGGGGAGCAAAATTGTGTTACGGAGGTTTCTTTACATCTGACCGTTGCTCCAAAATACAAACAGGTATTTGATGATGTCGCTTGTATGGGTCAATATTATAATAAACATGGCTTCTCTTTGACTCCTTTTGTGAAAGGTGCGTTTCACGATACATTGTCATTCATCAGTCAGTTGGGGTGTGATAGTACCGTGATATTGAACTTGAATGTGAAACCTACTACGTACGATACTATCACAAGACGCATCTGTCAGGATGAAACTTATAAGGACCCTGACTTCGATATAGAAGCAAATCATAGGGCAGGATTGTCTTATTACACCGTTGAAAAGACAAATGAAGAGGGATGTAAGGCTTATCATACCTTGGCTCTTCAAGTCGATTCAGTTTATCAGGTTACAACCTTGGCAACCGTTGAAGAAGGTGCTGCCTATAATCAACAAGGTTTTAATATTGATAAGGTAATACCTGGTAATGCTTACCGTCTAGAATTAAATGCTGTCAATGGATGTGATAGTATCGTGACTCTTTATTTCCGTATGCTTCATGGCGAGGAAATAGGACCAAATCCTAATCCAGGGGGACTAAAGGATAACAGAATCATCCCTACAGCTTTCACTCCTCATTTCGAGGATGATATGAACGATCACTTTATGCTGGGTTATGAAGTTTATATCTATGATCGTTACGGTAATCTGATCTGCCATTCTGAGAATGGTTGGGATGGTACTTACCGAGGTAAGGTGGCGACTCCAGGTGTCTATGTCTATACCGTATTTATGAAGGATGGGGAGATTCGTAAGGGAACCATCGAAGTTGTAAAGTCTAAGTGATGAGAAAGATGAAAAAGATAGTATTCATATTGTGCTGCATGGTTGCAGTGAATGGTAATGCGGTGGAACGCTCTTTTCAAGAAGGATATACGGTAGAATCTTCCCGCATCAATACCAACGAGGCTGAATCTGGTCTCTCTTTGTTGAAGAATAAATTGGCCTTCTCCCGTGGCGGAAAGGTCTATGTGGCTACGCTCAATGATAGCTTTGACATAAAAGATATCAAGGAGCAGAACGATTTGTCACTCCTTGGCATCGAGGGACAATTTGCTCAATACAACAACCAGCTTGTCTATTCTTCTAAAGGGGTTCTGTATTGTGCTACTTTGAAGAATAATGTATGGAGCAACCCAGAGAAATTGATGATTGATGGTTTTATTGCCTCTCGTGAACAGGAAGAGGGGACTACGTTCATCTCCCGTCGTTGGACATACAAGAAAAAGCCTGCCGCTGGCATGTATAATCCTGCATTCGCCAGTAAGGGAAAACGTATCTATTTCTCTTCTCAACTTGAGGGAGGAAAAGGGGGCTCTGATATCTGGTATATAGAGCGTAAACCTGACAATAAAACATGGTTCGCTCCTAAGAATATGGCTGATGTCAATTCCGATAAGAATGAAGACTTTCCTCAATTGGTGGGAGATACAATGTTTTACTTCACTTCAGACAGAACGGATTCTCTTAAGGGAATCAATATCTACAAGAAGTTGATGAGAGGAAAGAACGTACATGCTCCACAATTGGTTATGGGTAAGTTCAACAGCGATGCGGACGATAAGAATTTTGTCGTGGCTGAAAAGACTCCATTCTTGATCTCCAATCGGGCTGGGGGTGATGATATTTATCGTCCTAATCTCTTTGTACCAGAACCTGTGTCTGTGGATACTACACCTGCGGATACAACACCACAACCGAAGGTGGTTCGTAAGGATTTCCGTACTTGCATCTTCTATTTTGAATATGATAAAACCTCTATGATCGATTCTTATGAGGCAGAGTTCAACTATATTTATGACTTCATCAACGAAGATTCAACTTCTGTTGTTAAGATAACTGGATATACGGATGAACGAGGTTCTTCTGAATATAACATGACACTCTCTAAGGATCGTGCAGGCGTGGTCTTCGATAGATTGGTGAAGATGGGTATCAACCCTAAGCGTATGCGCTATGATGGTGCAGGGAAAAATAATCCTATTGTGAAAAATGCCACAACAGAGGCTGATCACCAAAAGAACCGTCGTGTGGAAATTGTAAAACTAGAGAATAATGAAACGAAAAATGAAAAATAAAAGATATATTTTGACGATCTGCGTCGCATTGTTGACACTCTCTTCGTATGCCCAACAAGATTTGATGTTGTCTCAGGAAATTTTCTCTCGTGTAAACAAAAACCCTGCGGCAACGGGTAATACCAATGATATCGATATCTTCCTTCATGGACGTATCCAATGGGCAGGCATCGAGAATGGTCCTAGAACAACAGTTCTGAATGTGACCAATTATTTGGAGAAACTTCATTCGGGTGTTGCATTCTCGTTGTTTTATGACCATATGGGTATCGGTCATAACACGACGAACATGAAATTGGCATATGCTTATCAAATCGATCTCAGCGAACGATATATTCTCTCTATGGGATTGAGTGCTGGTATTCAAATAGCTGGTTTCGATTATACTTCTAATGTGATGGATGATGTGATCGAGTATGGACATGACACCTATCCTTATGAGAAGGAGGTGCGCGTCTCTCCTGATTTTGACCTAGGATTCGAGTTCTCTCATCCAATCTGGACCGTTGGTGTTTCTATGACTCACCTAACAAATGGTGAATCCACCACATTCAAGAGTGGCAGACATTTATATCTCTATGGTATCGGTAATTTCCATGTGTGTGACCAATGGATCTTGGCTCCTGTGGTGAACTATTTTCATCATGATAAGACCAATGTCATCGAAATAGGTTCTTTGGCTTATTTCAGAAGAATGTTCTGGGGTGGCTTAACATGGCGTCCTGATTTCCATAACAAGATGAACCCTTCTATGATGGTCTTTACTCTCGGTCTGGAGTGGAAGAAGTTCAGATTTG
Source organism: Paludibacteraceae bacterium (assembly GCA_045113275.1). GTDB lineage: Bacteria > Bacteroidota > Bacteroidia > Bacteroidales > Paludibacteraceae > UBA1181. The sequence continues at coordinate 32,059 of JBGUIU010000075.1, read as the reverse complement.
GTTATTCGTATGACTTAGGTCTTGGCTCTAATGATTGGTTACCATCCAATACTCATGAAGTCATCTTGTCATATGGTATCGCCAAGAAACAAAAGAAATAAGTCAGCTGCATAGTTTCGGAAAATTAAGACTATCAACTCGCATACATTGTCATGTAAGATTGAATATAGATGACGGAGCCTGTTACAAATAGGCTCCGTCATTGTTTTTGAGGGGTATTCAATAGTTTTGAATGTCAGACAAACGATTTATCTACCTAGTTTTGACTTAAAAAGCATTTCCTTCTTCAGAGATCTCCATAAGCTTTTTGTTTTTGAACCCGATGGATATACCATGTTCATCGTCGGCCTTACATTCACCCGCCAGAAATATTTCGGGTCTGTGGTTGCATTCTTCTGCAAATTCAACATCTAAGTATATGGAGTTTATCGAAACCTCATCAATAACATCTTCTGCTTCTATTCTCTTGTCACTCCACATCTCGTAGTTGATATTGCAGTAGTCTATCACATCCTGTTTAATCGTTTCTGTATCAAGTTGGGTGGTCAACCACATTAGGAGTTCCGTTTCCTTCTTGGTGAGTTTATTATCGTTTTCCTCATCCCTAGAGTTGCAGATATTTACTTCTGTGATTTCTCCAAAAAGAGTTAGATATGTACTATCATCTATGTGCCAATCCTTATTTGTCCGAGACGCTATTACATCATCGTAATGATACAAGATGTTATTGCCTTCAGCCATCTGAACAGGTCCGTCGGATAGTATGGCAGCATTAGAAGTGCCGCCCCATGTTTTGTGACATTTCCATCCATAGTTTCCTGAACGATCGATATAGAGCGCTATCGGTAGCAATATGTTTTTCGTCTTTCGGTTGGCTCCCCGGTAGAGTTTCTTTGCTTTTTGTTGAAGCTCTTCGAAGTAGGCATCTTTCATTTGCAGATAGTTGGCATACGCTATACGTTGTACATCCGTTATTCCTTCGTTCAATGTGCCTTTCAATTCTATATCGAAAGGTATTTCTTTGGAGTTGAACGTATGGGTTGTTTTGCATATCCACTTGTCCTTTCCATTGTAGATGATTGTGCCGAATATCTCATCAATCTGCTTGACAGCATTCGATGGAAGGATAAGATTTTTTCTTGTCAGATAGTCTAGTTTTTCTGCAGCGGTTTGATTACCGTTCTTTATAGCTCTCCTGTACCATTTTGCTGCTGTTTCGTAATCTCTTATCACATATTCTCCATCTGAGTAGAAATTGCCTAATAAAACCTGTGCACCGGAGTGCCCTTGTTTAGCAGCTGCTCGAGCCCACTCAAAGGCCAATTTGTTGCTACAGTCAACACCATTGCCGTAGATATAGCACAGAGCCAGAGAAAATTGCGCAGGAGCATAGCCTTGTTTGGCAGATAGAAGGTAACATTTGGCAGCTGCCGCATAGTTCTTTTCAATACCTTCTCCTTTGTAATAGCAGTCTCCAAGATCCTTCTGAACTTTTGCATCGCCTTGTTTCGCCTGTTCCCGTATGGAATTGAAATCACTCTTCGTCACATTCATCCATGGAGATTCGACGTCTAGTTCTATGTCCTTTGCATTGTTGTGGTCTACAAAATGTTGACCATCAATTGTTTTGTTAAGCCTATCTATATAAACAGTCTTTAGTCTTTTACAATTGCTAAAAGCTCCGATTGTCACTCTTTCTACTGTCTTTTGAAAAACGACGGATTGAAGTGATGAACATCCGTAGAAGGCATGATAGGCGATGCTTTTGCAAGCCAAAACTGCTGTTGTGAGGTTGGGACATTGATTGAATGCATGTTTGCTTAATTTACACTTAGCGTCGATGGTTACTTGAGTTACTCCTGTACTGTTAAAGGCATCTTCACCGATCTCTTTTACGTTTAATGGTATATTGACCTCCTTCAGACTGGTACATTCTATAAAAGCATTTTCCCCAATACGTTTAAGTGAGATAGGGAAGGAGATAGTCTCTAATTTGGGACATTTGTAGAAGGCATATTCCATAATTTCTTCCACTCCGTTTTCTAAAATTACGTTTTCCAAGGAAGGACAACTCTCAAAACAGAATTTCCCCAAACTTTTTACGTTATGGGGTATTGTGATGTTTTTAATGTGTTGATTCTTGGCAAATACGCGAGTTCCTATGGAGGTTACCGAAGAGGGTATAGTGATGTTATCGCTATTAGATCTACAGATGAAGAGTTCCTTCCCATTAGCGCTCAAAATCATGTCGTTTTCTTTCTTGAGATTCTGATGTTCAGGGCTAATGAGAATCTCGGTTTCTTTTGGAAATGTATCGCCTCCAATAGAAGAAAGGAGCGGCGGTAGTTCCACTTTTTTCAGATTGGTACAGTTTGCAAAAACACTATCGCCTATTGTTTTCAGAGAGGAAGGAAGCTTAATATCAGATAGAGCTGTACATCCGTTGAAAGCATAAGAATCTATGTTCTCTATGGAATCGGGTAAATTGATGGATGTTAGACTTGTACATCCATTAAAAGCGTAGCTGCCGATTTTTTTTAATCCTTGTGGAAGAGTGACTGAAACAAGGTTTGAACAGCCATAGAACGCATAATATTCAATTTCTGTCACTCCTTCTCGGATGATAATATTTACAAGGTCGGTATTTTCCCTGTATTCATTATTTAAAATTGCTTTCGCACCTTCCTCTGGTATTATTACTGTGTTTTTCTCTAAATTAGTATTGCTCGACATGATTTTACTATTTATTTGAAACTATGTTAGACGATTGTGAGAGAATAAAAAACCGTTTTAGATTAGTTGACGGTGGAATAGATTCCAAAATCAGTTTCTAAAACGGTTTTGTGTTTATGTACTCAAAACGGAGGAATTAATTCTCCTTGAGTTGGTTTGTGAAATCCATTCTTTAGTCTTTAATGAATTTCACAATTTGCGTTCCTACTTGAAGTAGATAAGTTCCCTTAGCAAAGGAAGATACATCAATAAGAGTTTTCTCTGATGCTTGTACAGTTTTTAATAAGATTCCTTGCAAGTTGTATATTCGAGTGGTTTCATTCTTTTCTAATCCGTCGATGACGATGACGTCTTGCGTAGGATTAGGATAGATGCATAATGTATTTTTAGCTGTCTCTTTGTTAGCTGAATATTCTCCTTCGAATACTAATTTACGAATACTTTTAAGAGACGTTTGAGCTAATAATTGATTGTCATTAGAATATAAATACATGTCTTCAGAAGAGAATGTTATTTTTCCAATTACAGATAACACTTCTCTTTGCTCAGTATTGTCTAGTTGGATAATTCTGAGTGTGCCTTCTTCTTTAGCATTAGCTGCTAGTGCTAGAAGAAATAAGGAAGAAATAAATAATACAATTCTTTTCATAAGAATATAGTGTTTTGTGGTTAATTATATTTCTACAAATATATAAATTTATAAATAACAATTCATAGAATTGAAAAAAAACTTACATCTCGAGTCCTTTTTTATTCCTTGATTATTTTTGTTGTTTTATCGTTATATAGAATATAATAGATTCCAGATGGCCATTGATCTCCTGTGGATAGTTGTCCGTTCACAACACCTCTCTCGATTGTAATACCTAATAGATTGGTTACAATGTATTCACCTTCTCCTGTTAATGTACAACAGAGAGTGAATGGGTTAGGATAGACTTGAAGGTCGGCTGAACTGATTTCGTTAACAGATGTGCTTTGTTTCTTACATTCAGTATCGTCAATGAAGCAGTTCCAAGTGGTTTCTTGGTGATTCTCGGCAAGTTCACCATAGATGATTCCTAGACCGATTGAACTCATGTAAAAACGACCATAGGTGTTCCAGTCACCGATGACGAAATCTCCATTTCCAGGTCCTCCGAATTGATTTTGGTTGTCGTTGATTCGTTGCCAGCTTTCTCCTTCATTGATAGAACGATATAAGCCTGTCTCACAACCATTCGCCTTTCCCCAGATATAGATGGTGTAGGAATCGTCAGATGTTCCTTTTCCACAACCGACAGCAGTACATTGGGTCACATATTTTATATTGTTCCAACTCTTTCCATGGTCTGTTGAGACTTTTAGACCATTACCTCCACACGGTGCATAGATCAGTCCTTCGTGTCCAGGAAGAATGGTGATTCGTCCGTGTCCGTCGTTGCTGAAATTGCTAGCGGTGAAACTCTCACCGTAGTTGCTGCTTGAGTAGAATGTGTTATTACCACCAGCATAGACATACGCATCGTTGACAGGATCCACTTGTATGTTAGTGGCATTCTCTGTTCCTGTGATTTTTGTCCAAGAGGCTCCATTATTGTCTGAATAGTAGATGCCACTTTCTCCCGGACCAGGGATTAAGAAGAATCGATATTGATCATTTACTTTTGTGATGGCACATTTCCCTTCATTTGACGGTAGCGCATCACAGGTGTTACAATAAGGATTCGTATAAGCGTAATCGGTTTTAGCCATGCTTTTCCATCCCGAATGACCTGTGGTGGTATAGAAGAAACCGCTGTTGGCAACGCGCATCATGACGTTTGCGTTTTTACTATAGTAATTAATACCTCCAGTTGTGCCGGGTGCCGGATCATGGATGGGTGCAAACTCATGAATGTTATTGTGTATGAAACCTGTATAATCACCGATTACAGAGAGAAGATCTCCCTTCGGAATACTTACTAAATCTAACGGTACGGTCTCTTCTAATCCGTTGACATCAAAATAAAATGTAGGAGTTCCTTCGCACCAGATGTTGTTGCAGGTGAAGATTCCATTTCCGGAACCTACAGATACTTTAGCATCATCATTGGCATCCATGCAGAGTGTACTCCAGTGGATTTGATAGCCAGGAATCCATGTCACATCATTATTGGTAAGCACCATGTTGTCTTGTAAAGAACGCCATGTAACACCTCCGTCGATTGAGGTCCAATAGATATCGCCGTTAGGTGTTTGTCCATTGTCCCACTTTTGTGAGATCCAAGTGTTATTGGTACAAGCTACCAATTTGTTTGCATCTTTGTTTGAAACGACTACATCTCCGTATGCTATGTTCGAACGAGGAGATATGTTGACAGCCGTTTGCGTGTTAGGATTGTAGCGGTATATAGCACCATTGGTTCCATATGCTTTTTTGTTCGAATAGGCAATAAGTAGATTGCCGTTTGGATCCATTCTCATCTTGCATGGGATCAAATCGGTAGGAAGCGTTGCGATAGCCGACCATGTGGCACCACCATCTTCAGAAACATACACATTACTAGCATTGGTACGTGAGATTCCTACAAAGATTCGTTGTGTGATACCGTTCTTCTTCTGAGAACCGTCGAATACAACAGTGGTTGTACCATTGTCATCTTCTGTCGTTGTGCATTCAGTGTTTGCATCCCAGCTGTTCCATTTCTTGTTTACGGAATATACATTAGAAGGGAATGAAGAGACTGCCGACCAAGTGGCACCTCCGTCTTCACTTTTAATTAACGGGTTTTTGGCTCTACCTCCGCAATATATGATTTTGCTGTTGTTGGGATCGACGGCAATACGTTCGCCACAGTTTCGTCCATCTCCGTTTCCATGCGTATAGATCAGATGGCTTACGTTGGTGACCTTAAACGATTCACCCCCGTCGTTAGAGTATAGGATGGCTGTCTTGGCAGAACTAAAGTACTGAGCACCAGCTAAAAGATAGATGTTCTTTTCGTTCTGAGGGTCGATGGCCGCCGCATCAATGCTATAAAGACCTTTGTCCTCTTCGGAGATGAAATTGGTTAATGGCTTCCATGAGCAGTTGGACGCATTCCATTTGTATGCACCTCCCACGTCAGTCCTTGCGATTTTAGTATTTCCGCATGAGATGATTCCAGAGACGAATCCACCGCCACCGATGGCTAATGTACCATAGGAGTAGGGTACATCCATGCCATCACACGAGAATCCCGATTGTGACAGTTCACTTAACGCAACTAGTTCGATATCATCCACATATATCGTGTTGGCGCTACCGGTGAAGATGATGATACTATTGGATGTAGGGGTTTGCTTTGAGAAATCGAACGAAACACGGGTCCATTTCTTTGCATCAAAAACCGATTGTTTGATTTCGTAGTTGGTTTGTCCATCGTACGCACGGGCTGCTACTTCACCTGGATTCTCCAAATAGACTAAAAAGGTTAATCCGTTTTTTGAATAGTCAGGTGCAGTAGAGAAAGTGGCAATGGCGCCCCATGTCTCTTTGAATGTAGCTTTTAAGCAGTTTTTACTATTGTTATTTTCGGTTGAAGGATTGGCGACAATGGAGATGTCTGCATCCCATGAGTCACCGGGAATTTCGTTGTCTTCAAAGGTGTACAACGGCGCAGCAAAAACACTGGAATAAAGGCACAGTGTTGTGCATGACAAGAGCAATGATGTTTTATTCATATTAGATTTATTTGATTTTATGGTTTCTTAAAGTTGAAGTAGCAAGGTGTTGCCTGAAACAACACCTTGCCATATATTAGGCTAATATAGCATCAGCAAGAGCATTCAATTGAGGTTCGTCTGCTTTTTTCAATGCACTTTTGATTGAAATAACAGGCTCTACGATCTCAATTTCTTTCATATTTTCTAAGGCGGTGCGCATTATCTTTGCAGCTTGTGGCGCCCATGTTCCATTCTCGATTAGACCAACGCGGCGACGTTGATATCCCTTAATGGTTAGTTTGTACAAGAATTGTTGCATTGGTGGGAAGATGTTTCCATCGTATGTTGCAGAAGCTAATACCATGGAACCCATACGGAAGGCATCTTCTATTGCTTCTTCCATGTCGTCACGGCTTAAATCCGCAACAGCCACTTTCGGAGCCCCTTTCTGTTTCAATATCTCTGCTAATTTTTTAGCAGCATTTCCTGTATTACCATGTATGGAAGCATACGCTATCAATACGCCAGGTGTCTCCACTCCGTAGCTGGACCAGATGGAGTACAATCGAATGGCCTCAGCCAGTTGAGCACCTTCCAAAACGGGACCATGAAGCGGACATATCTTTTGAATCTTAACAGCGGCTACTTTCTTTAACACGTTTGCTACATTATTGCCATACTTACCACAGATGTTGAAGTAATAACGACGAGCCTCACATGCCCAATCGTCTGGATCAGCATCGTAAACACCAAATTTACCAAAGCCATCAGCCGAGAAGAGGGTCTCTTCCTTTTCAAGGTAGGTCATCAGCACTTCTGGCCAGTGTACCATTGGTGCACCATAGAATTTCAAGGTTATATCGTTGCCCAAATCCAAAATGTCACCTTCTTTGACTACTTGAGATGTGATCTGTATGCCTTCATAAAACTGTTCCATGAACTTGATGGCTTTGTCACTGGCAACTATTGTGATAGCAGGATATTTAGCTAATAATGCAGCAATCGAACCACTATGATCAGGTTCCATGTGTTGAACCACAAGATAGTCAGGTTTCTTATTGTTTAGTGCTTTCTCTAACTTCTCGATCCATTCTGTTGTCTTGCGAGAATCTACTGTATCCATGATGGCTATTTTGTTACCTTCAACAAGGTATGAATTATAGCACATTCCCTCTGGTACATCATATTGACTTTCGAATAGATCTAAGTCAGGATCGTCCACACCGATATATTTAACTATACTCATTTTGAATTTTAATTTAGGTTATATTTTACAAATATACTTATTTTTTGTTAGAGTGGAGGAGAAAAAGAAAAAAAGGTGAGTAATGTGTTAAATTTATTTTATTTAGTCTGAAAAAAGGATTGAATTGACGTTGTTTTGGGGGTGAATATAGGATTGTAGAAGATCAAATCGAGATATTATATGAATAAATCGTATTTGTTCTTTTATTTTTATACTTTTGTAATAGTTCTAATTCGATTCGTATAAGGATGAAACAGATTTATTTTAAACGGAATATTGTCAAATTTTTATTTGTCATTTTTCTTCTTTCGTGTGCCATGAAGAGTGTCGCACAGAAATCGTATTATGAAATAAAGATTTTTAAGGATATTGGTTCCACATCGTGGACCTATTTGAAAAATGGATTGAAAGAAGCGCAGGAGAAGCAGGTTGATGCTGTGTTCCTTCATTTGAATACGTATGGCGGACTGGTTAGTTTCGCTGATTCTATGCGTACTGCGATTCTTAACTATTCCAAACCGGTGTATGTGTTTATTGATAATAATGCAGCATCGGCAGGAGCGTTGATTTCCATCGCCTGTGATAGTATTTATATGCGTCAAGGTGCCAATATCGGTGCGGCAACGGTGGTCAACGATGATGGAGAAAAGATGCCAGATAAGTACCAGAGTTATATGCGTTCGATCATTCGTTCGACTGCGGAAGCCCATGGTAAGGTGACGGTTGTTGAGAATGGAGACACCCTTCAGAAGTGGTTCCGTGACCCTAAGATTGCAGAGGCAATGGTGGATGAATTCATCTATATTCCAGGAATTGTTGATTCTACCAAGATTCTGACATTTACAGCAGGAGAGGCAATGGAACATGGTTATTGCGAAGGTATTTATGATGATATTGATGCCATCATACAGGGTTCGTTGCATGAGACGGATTATGTGATATCCTCTTATTCTCCTTCGTTTGGAGATGATTTGACGGGATGGCTGCTGAATCCAGTGTTGCATGGTATATTAATCATGTTGATTATTGGAGGAATCTATTTTGAAATGCAGACACCAGGTGTTGGATTTGCCTTGGTGGTGTCTATCGTAGCAGCTATACTCTATTTTGCACCGTTGTATATTGATGGATTGGCAACGGCATGGGAGGGAATCATGATTGTTATAGGTGTGATTCTCATTCTGTTAGAGGTGTTTGTCATACCGGGCTTTGGCGTGGCAGGAATAGCAGGTATCATATTATTGATATCAGGATTGATCTTGACTTTGATTCCGAATGATTTATTTACATTCGAAAAAGTTTCTAGCGAGCAGTTATATCTTGCATTGGCAACGGTTCTCTTCTCGTTGATCGGTTCTACGGCTTTGATTGTATATCTCTCATCAAAAATTGGTGTAGATGGTGTGTTTAAGAATTTAGCATTGAACAAAAGCATTGATGATGAATATGTGGGAGTGTCGCAGAAAGAAAATAGTTTGGTGGGGAAAGAGGGAATAACAGAAACAGTTCTTTGTCCATCAGGTAAGGTTGTAATAGATGGCGAGTCTTATAATGCTGTTTCGGAAAGTGGATACCTGAATGAAGGTGTGAAGGTGGTTGTAAAGAAATATGCAACGGGACAGATTTATGTAAAAGAGATAAAATAAGGATGATTGCGATAAATAAATTCACATTAGATAACGGACTGCGGGTGGTTCACCATGAGGATAAAACATCCCCGATGGTGATTGTGAATACGCTCTATGATGTAGGCTCGAAAGATGAAACAATAGATAAAACTGGATTCGCACATTTATTTGAGCATTTGATGTTCGGAGGTACTCCGAATGTACCTTCGTTTGATGATCCAATTCAGAAAGCAGGAGGGGAGAATAACGCATGGACCTGTACGGATTATACAAACTATTATGTGGTGATGCCTAAAAATAATGTGGAGATAGCATTCTGGTTAGAGTCGGATCGCATGAACTGTTTAGATTTCTCTCAGAAAAGTCTGGAAGTACAGCGTCATGTGGTGTGTGAAGAATTTAAACAACGTTGTCTGAATCAACCTTACGGAAATCTTCATCATTACATAAAAAAATTATGTTTTGGAACGCATCCGTATGGGTGGCCTACCATCGGGTTGGATTTAGCCCATATCGAACAAGCAACCATCGAGGATGTAAGGCACTTTTTCTACTCTCATTATGCCCCTAATAATGCTATATTATCGGTTGTGGGGAATATCAGTTTAGAAGAGACGAAACGATTGGTTCATAAATGGTATGATGCATTGCCAGCAAGAGATATAACTCCAAGAGTGATTCCTTCACTTGAGAAACAGACGGAGGAGAAATATATGGAGGTGGAGGAGGATGTTCCTACAACCTATTTCTGTCGTATGTATCATACGGGCGGACGATTCTCTTCTGATTTTTGGCCATCGGATTTTGTTTCGGATGTGTTGTCTAATGGACGATCTTCTCGTGTGTACCAGTCGTTGGTGAAAGAGAAGAAACTGTTCACACAAGCTTCTGCCTATATCTCGGGTGATATTGAAGAAGGCTTATTTTTCTTGACGGGTAAATTTGCAGAAGGTACGACTTATTCTTTGGCTGATGAAGCTTTCGAGGAGTTGATAGATGAGATAAAAACAACAGTCGTAACAGATTATGAAACACAAAAATTGCGAAATATATATGAGTCTAAAACCATAACGGATAATATGGTGCTGATGGATTTGGCTAGTGACCTGGCCTATTATGAGTTGTTGGGTGATGCAGGGGCGATTAATCAGCAGGTATCGTTATATGGGGCGGTTACGCCAGAGATGGCTCAGCAATTTGCTAGAGAAACATTTGTGCGCAATAATTCTAATACATTACTATATAAAGCAAAAAAATGAAATTGACTGAGGATGTTCAAAAAAAGAGATCGCAATATCTATTTATGATATTGTTCTGGGTCTGTACCATTACTGCATTTGTCTCTGTAGATATGACTGTGTGGTTGATGGAGGTTTTACCTGCTTATTTAGGATTTCTGGCCATATTCATCTTATTGGATAAGGGGGTGAAATTCTCATTGTTGCTGCATATAGTATTCTTTGTTCAGATCATCGTTTTGACAATCGGTGGAATCTACACGTATGCGAAAGTGCCTTTTTTCAATCCTACAGATTGGCTAGGGGAGACACTCGACTGGAATCGAAATAATTATGATCGATTAGGTCATTTCATGCAGGGTGTGACTCCTTATTTGGCTACCAAAGAGCTCTTGGTAAAGAGAAAAATGGTTAAAAGAAGTACGATGCAAGTTTTCCTTTGTATCAGTGTCTCGTTGGCTGTTAGTGCCATATATGAATTGTTTGAATATCTTACGGTTTTGATATCGTCAGACTTTGCTCAGGATTTTGTGGCATCACAAGGAGATCCTTATGATACACAAAAGGATATGCTGTTTGCTTTGCTTGGAGCTATTTTTGCTGCTTGTGCATTTGTTAATTGTCGCTATCAGGAAGAAGAAGAGATGAATATGGAATAAGAGGTGAAAATTAAGAGTTTGAAGTTGAGAATTAAGAGTTATTGAGGCTGAGAGTTAAGAAATTTTCTCTAATTTTGCATGCTGATGAAACGTTGGATTTTTATAATTGTATTGTTGCCTTTCTTTTTTAATTCTATGGCAAAAAAAAGAGAGGCTGTTGTTGTACCAGATTCTGTCAGTGTTACGTTAACTCCTGATTCTATTGTTTTAACTGAAAAAAACGAAAACAAATCGGATAAGAAGATAAGTCGTGATATTGTATCATGGAAATATAAGGGAGCATTAACAGAAAAAGTGGCAGCAGGATTGGATACTTCTATGGTGGAGTTCTACATTAATAACCCTGCACAAAAACAAACTATAGCATTACAAACACTGGGAACTTTAGGGTCTCCCGCTCAGTCGGCTATTTTCATGGATAGAGTGGATAAAACAGATTTTGTCTTTTTTAAACCTTTTCAAATCTACTATAAACCTAGCGAAGATGTTCTTTTCTTTAATACAAAAAGGCCATTCTCATACTTGAATTATTATGGTGGAGGTACGCATAACCGCGATAATAGGCGGTTGGATGGCTTGTTCTCTGTCAATGTCAATAAAAAAATGAATTTCGGTCTGTACGGAGATTGGATAAAGGCTTATGGTTGCTATAATTCTCTATCTACGAAGAATTATGGAGCTGGTTTCTTCGCAAGTTATGATGGTGTTCATCAGCAGTTTGGTACATCCATCTCCTTTAATGGGTTTGAGAGTTACGAAAATGGTGGATTTACCAATGATCGTAATATTACGGATCCTAAGAATACGGGACGAATGGATCCTGTGAATATCCCGACATTCTTCTCTGACAATGATTGGACGAAGGTGCGAAATTGGAATGTGGCTTTCAATTATCGCTATAACATTGGATTAGAAAAGGAGGTGGAGGTTAAACCGGACTCCTTTACGGTGGAAGTGATACCGATCACTTCTATTATCTATAATTTCAGTTCAGAGAGTGATTGGCGTAGGTTCTATGAACGCAATCTTGTTTCTGTCGGTTTGATGGTGGATAGTTTTTACCATCGTTACAACCTAAGTGATAGTTTGTATTATAATAAATTCTCTACGATAGATTCTACTCGTTTCTGGAAAATGAAACATACCGTGGGAATCTCATTGAACGAAGAGTATAATACGCTCATGAAATTTGGCTTTGCTGCGTATGCGACAATAACGACCAAGAAATATACTTATTTGGATAAGGCATTGACGACAGGATCGGGCGAGGTTACGCCTCATAATGATTCGTTAGGGTATAGATATAATCCTGTTTATAGTTCTGTTCTGCGCAATCGTTTTGGTGTCGGAGCTGTCTTATCGAAACATTTAGGTGAGGCGTTTACTTATAATTTTTATGGAGAGTACTATTTCTTGGATGAGAAAAAAACAGCAAGTACGTTTGAATTAGGTGGTACGATGAATAGTAAGGCTAATTGGGGGAAACAGTTAGTCCAAATCGGTGCATCGGCAAAGTTTGAACGTTATTGCCCTGATTTCTTTGAAGAGTATTATTATAGTAATCATATCGAATGGCAAGAAGATTTTGAAAATAAACAGGATCTTTCCATCAACGGTTATTTATCATTCCCTAGTTTTGCTTTCTATGATGGCTTAGGACTGGACTTTACAGCTGATTTCAAAAACTTAAATAATTATATCTTTTGGAATGAAAAAGCGAAACCTGAACAATATACCGAAAATCTTCAGGTGTTAACCTTTGCATTAAAAGAACGAGCTCGCATTTGGCGTGTGCACTGGGATAATGCACTTACCTTCCAACAAACAAGTAACGATAAAGTCTTGCCTCTTCCTCAGTTGAGTTGGTACTCCTCTGCCTATTTACGCTTTGATAAGTTGTTCAAGGTACTAAATATACAACTGGGTGTGGATATGCGTTGGAATTCAGCCTATTATGCTCCTAATTATATGCCTGCAACGGGACAATTCTTTGTTCAGGATCCTAATAGCATTGATTATCAAAAGTATGGTGATTACGTTTATATGGATGCGTTCATCAATTTCCATCTAAAACGTGTTCGCTTCTATGTTGAGTTCAACCATTTGAACAAATTGTGGACGAATCACTATAATTACATGTATATGCGTGGTTATGCTATGGATCCGTCTTATCTGAAGTTCGGTTTGTCTGCGACATTGGCAGATTGATCGTCTTAACTTATTTTCCCTTTTGTATTGCATTAGGGAGCGTTACACTAAACTGTTCATAACCTGAGAAGGTGCTAGATAGATATTTTTTACTGAATAATTGTGAATTTGTGTTACGAATGAGGATTATTTTGTATATTTGAACTGCTATTTTGTATAAATGTTTATAATATGAGGTGTTTTATTTCCATAGTCATTGGAGTATTGATCATATTTCCATTTCAATCACTCTATCCAGAAGCTTGCACATCGTATAGCATCGTATCTGATGTGATTAAGTTAACTTCTACGCTTTATATGGATCAGTACAATCGTGTTCCCAATGATCGTCGGGCTGTTTTAGTTGATACGGCATATACAGAGGAAGAAAAATACGTGTCGTATAATCAGACTTTTCATGATGTGTTAGATGGTTATTATTTTTATCAGTTGGTTGATGAGGACCGGTGTTTGGTCGTCATTGAAACACGCCGTTATCTTGAGGCACAGAATGATACCTTTGGTGTGATTTTGTCCTGTGAGGATAGTTCTCTTATCCCGACGAAAATGAATGTCTATGCGAATGATTATGTTTCGTTGCTTACCTCGTTAAGTAAGGTGTATTTGGAAAATATTGAATATCCTATTTCTATCCGTTTGTTGGATGCAGATACTCGTTTTTCAGTTGACGATAATGGTTTGATATCCTTTACCCCTAATGGAGATGAAGAGGAACCGGAGTCGTTTCAATATGTGATTTCCTTGGATGAGTTATGTGACACAGCTTCGTTTACCATCGTATATTCAAAGCGTATTTGTTTGGAGCCTAAAGTAGAGGTGCCAGAAGAAGTGTTACTAAATGTCTCTCCCTTCTTTTCACCGAATGGAGATGGTGTGAATGAGACATTGGAGATTGATAGTCTGGAGAAGTATTCTAGCTACGTTATTGATATTTATAACCGCTATGGCGAATTGCTACATGAATACAAGAACAATTATCAACCTTGGAAGGGAGAACAGGATGGACGACCTTTACCTTCAGATACGTACTGGTATTATATTTACATCTATGATATTGATCGTTCCTTTGTAGGACATGTTACACTCATTCGATAGTCTCGTTTTCGATAGTGAGTGCAGATTGATCAGCATTGAATTTTCCAAGTGTAACTTTTGTAATGGTGTTTACTAGCTTCTCATCATACGCTCTTTCTACACAGATATAGTTAGGGGTGAATCCCTTCATGATATGCTTTTCTTTGCGTTCTTCCCACAATACTTCTGCAACGTTGCCAATCTGAGATTGATAGAAGGAGAGTCTTTTTTCTTCGGATAGCTGATGGAGTATCTCGCTTCTTCTCTTTTTCTCTTGTACGGTGACTTTATTGCCTATTTTCAGCGCTTGCGTGTTGGGACGTTCCGAATAACTAAACACATGTAGTTGAGATATATCCAATCGTTTTATGAATTGGTATGTCTGATTGAAGTATTCTTCCGTCTCTCCGTTGGTACCTACAATAACGTCCACTCCAATGAATGCATTAGGCATTGCTTTTTTGATGGAGTCGATTTTGCTGGCGAATAGGGCAGTGTCGTAATGTCTTTTCATTAAAGCTAACACTTCGTCGCATCCAGATTGCAAAGGAATATGGAAGTGAGGAACAAAGTGTTGAGAGTGTGCACAGGTTTGGATGATCTCTTCCGAAAGTAAATCTGGCTCAATGGATGAGATGCGATAGCGGTAGTCGCCTTCGATTTTATCAAGCGCTACAATAAGATCGTAGAATGTTTCGTTGGTGGATTTGCCGAAATCACCAATGTTAACACCTGAGATGACAATCTCTTTGGCTCCCATGTTGACTGCATATTGTGCTTGTGCTACCGTGTTGACAATCGAGTCATTTCTGCTTTTTCCCCTTGCGATCGGTACTGTGCAGTAGCTACAGAAATTATCACAACCATCTTGTACTTTTAGCCAAAAACGAGTGCGGTCGCCTCTTGTACAGGAAGGAGAAAACTTGTTGATTCCACTTCTTTGTGTGTGAACAATCTGTGGGTTATTCTTTTTCTCTATATCATCTATATAATCGAGGATATCGAATTTATTCTGTGTGCCTAAAATCAAATCAACCCCCTCTATTTTTGCAATAGCTTCAGGTTTTAGTTGAGCATAACAGCCAATGACGATGATGTAAGCATTCGGATATTTCGTGATGAGTTGCTTGATAGCCTGACGGTCTTTTCTGTCGGCCACTTCTGTTACGGAGCATGTGTTGATTATGCATATGTCGGGCGTTTCATGAGGCTCTGCCTTTTGAAAACCAGCTTCCATCAAACGTTTGCCGATGGTGGAACTTTCCGCAAAGTTCATTTTGCAACCTAACGTATGAAATAGTATTTTTTTGCTTTGAGTGCTCATACTCAACTTTTTATGTTTGATATATAAGATTAGTTTATTTGAGTTATTGTAGAAAGAGCATCCTCTAACGGTAGGAATGGATACTCTTTTTGCAGTTGCTTGATATTCTCAATTGTCTTTTCCTTGAATTGTTGATAACCTTTGCTTTCAGGATTAAAAGGTCTGTGCTGGAGTGCTAACCTGATTTGTTCAATCTTGCGATTGATCTCTTTGGTATTGTCACTGAAATAGCACTCTTCAAAGCGTTTCCATATATAGTTCTGAGCCTGTTCGCTTGGATGAAGCATATCATCTGCATAAAAACGATAATCTCGAAGATCATCCATCATGATTTCATATGATGGGAAATAGTAGCAATCAGAGTAGTTGTTACAGATACTATCGATAGATAACAGCAAGATGGATTTACTTAGTTGATTGCCATGAGCTCCATCTTTCCAATGGCGGATGGGACTGACGGTAAATATGATTTTTATATCCTCTTTGAACGCTTTTAGCTCTTGAAGAATAGAAACGAGGACATTGCTACATTCACTGACGGATATTCGTCTGCGGTTGAAATGCTCAGGGAATACTTTATGACAGTTTGCTACAACTTTATTGCTTTCGATCTCTTCGTATATCCAGGATGTTCCTAAGGTGATAAAGATATAATCACAGGAGGCAAGGTGTTGATGAGCCGTTTCGATGATAGCATTGACGTTGCTCAGATACTCATCTACGGAGAGACGGGCAAACTGACTATGGAAATCGAAAGAATTCCAGACCCCATCTGATTCAAACAACTCTTCTGCTTTAACCTTTTGATTGAGGATTATTCGACGAATAGCTTGTTGTATTGAGATCGGATTAAATAGTATTCCCAAAGGATTACATGAAACAGGGTAGAGTAGATGGGTCAGCTTTTGACCAATCGTTTCAGTAAAACAAGAACCAAACATCATCATCTTGTTTTGATGGGTGATGTTTAGTTCTTGCTGTATGGTGATTTCTGTCCGGAAAGAATTCATTTCCGACAGTTTTTATTTGTCACTATTCAACATAGCCTCTAACAATTCATCAAGATTAGGGCTAAGAATAATCTCTGTACGTCTGTTCTTGCTACGAGATTCAGATGTGTTGTTGTCGTTGATTGGACAAAATTCTGCACGTCCGGTAGCTGAGATTTTTGCAGGATTAACATCCTTGTTTTCCAAAAGGATTCTTACGATAGCAGTAGCACGTTTCGTACTTAAATCCCAGTTATCTAAGATATAACCGTTTCCTCTATAAGCAAGGCTGTCGGTGTGACCTTCAACCACGACATTGATATCTTTGTTTTCTGCTAAAAATTTTGAAAGCGTATTTAGGGCACTGCTACCTTTCTCATCCACTTCCCATTTTCCTGATTTGAACATAAGTTTTTCGTCCAAGCTAACGTAAACCTTTCCATTCTTGTTGATGACTTCAATACCTTTTCCTTGGAAGCTTTTGAAAGCAGCATCCACTTTGGTACGAAGGTCTTTTAGAATACTGTCTTGTTTGTTTATGATAGCGCTCAGTTCATTTACTTTTTTCTCTTTTTCTGCAAGTGATTTGGCAGATTTCTCAAGAGCAGCTTGCGAATTTTTCAGGTTCTTTTCAGATTCGTTAAGAGCATCCTCTCTTTTTTGTAGTTTCTCTTGTGTCTTTTGTAGATCAGCAAGTAAAGCTTTGATTTCAGATGAGTTAGAAGAGCCAGTTACTCGTTCAGCTAGTTGTTTGTTCGCCTCTTTTAGATCATGGATCTCCATCTTAGCCTGATGCAGACTTTTAGATTGTGTGATAGAGTCGTTCAAAAA
The DNA here is from genome assembly GCA_045113275.1 of Paludibacteraceae bacterium. Classification (GTDB taxonomy): domain Bacteria; phylum Bacteroidota; class Bacteroidia; order Bacteroidales; family Paludibacteraceae; genus UBA1181. The sequence continues at coordinate 14,463 of JBGUIU010000075.1, read as the reverse complement.
TTTATCAATCGCTTTTTGAGCAGCAGCCGAGTCATATTGTAACTGGGTGATATGTTTGCGCATATTGTTGATGTCTATGTTCTGAGCTTCTGTAGTAGCTTTACAGCTGTTGAGCGCAGAGTTGGCATCCGTTAATTCTTTTTTACTTACGCATGATGTTGCGACTGTCGTTCCTAATAAAAGAAAAGCTATTAATTTTTTCATCTGATATTCTGTTTGATAAAACTAATGCAAACTTACATAAATTATGTGAAATTTAACTATCCTATTGTAATATTTTTGCTAAATTTAGCTTGTAATTTTCTCTCAATCTACTTTTTTTGTATCTTCGTGCAATTTTATAAACAAGGTGTTTTTGGATGAAGAAAACACAATTTATATGACGAAATAATTATAATAATGTCGGATTCTGTTGGAGCATTATTGCAGATGGTTGAATATCCTTCTGATTTGAAGAAATTGAAGGAAGATGAATTGCCACAGTTCTGTCAGGAATTGCGTCAATTCATTATTGATGAGTTATCTCATAATCCAGGCCATTTAGGTGCAAGTTTAGGAGTTGTAGAGTTGACGGTGGCTCTTCATTATGTGTTTGATATGCCGAAAGATAAGATTGTATGGGATGTGGGACATCAAGCATACGGACATAAGATACTGACAGGTCGGCGAAGCTTATTCCACACCAACCGTCAATTGGGTGGACTGTGTGGTTTTCCTAATCCTGCGGAGAGTGAGTATGACTCTTTTGTGGCTGGACATGCATCTAATTCAATCTCTGCTGCATTGGGAATTGATATTGCGGCAGATAAGTTGGGTGAAAAAGATGTGCATACGGTAGCTGTGATTGGTGATGCTGCTATCAGTGGTGGCTTGGCATTTGAGGGGTTAAATAATTCTTCTTTCTACAAGAATAATCTGCTGATTATTTTGAATGATAATCATATGGCCATTGATAACCCTGTGGGGGGATTGAGTGAATATCTGGTGAAGTTGACCACCTCCAAGGCCTATAATAAATTAAGAAATCAGTTTTCTCTGTTCTTGCAGGAACATGGATTGATCAATGAAGATAAGAAAGGACAGATGATTCGTCGTAATAATTCGCTGAAAGCAGCATTGACGAATCAACATAATATATTTGAAGGATTGAATATTCGCTATTTTGGTCCGGTGGATGGCCATGATGTGCAACAATTAGTGAGAATCCTTCAAGAGATAAAAGATTACAAAGGACCGAAAGTTCTTCACCTGAAAACAACGAAAGGGAAGGGATTTAAACCCGCTGAGGAATCGGCTGCTGAATGGCATGCGCCAGGAAAGTTTAATAAGGAAACAGGAGAGCGAATCATCCCGCCGATTACGAAAGATACTCCTCCATTGTTTCAGGATGTCTTCGGTCATACGTTGCTTGAGCTGGCACGTGAGAATAAAAAGATCATTGGTGTTACGCCGGCTATGCCAACAGGTTGCTCGATGTCATTTATGATGCATGAGATGCCAGATCGTGTTTATGATGTTGGTATATCAGAAGGACATGCAGTTACGTTTTCTGCAGGTTTAGCAAAGGAGGGTATGATGCCGTTCTGTAATATCTATTCATCTTTTATGCAACGAGCATACGATAATGTTATTCATGACGTGGCTTTGCAGAACTTGGATATGGTGCTCTGTCTTGATCGTGCAGGTTTGGTAGGAGCTGATGGTGCGACTCATCATGGCGCTTTTGATTTGGCGGCCTTCCGATGTGTGCCTAATATGACAATTGCATCACCAATGAATGTGGTGGAATTACGTAACCTGATGTATGTGGCCTCACATCCAGGACATGGTCCGTTTATGATTCGTTACCCTAGGGGAAAGGGTGTTTTGTTGGATTGGCATCTTCCATTTGAAGAAATCAAGGTAGGGAAAGGATATTGCGTGACAGAAGGAAGTGATGTGGCGGTATTGTCAATCGGTCCATTAGGCTATAGGGTACAAAGTGCGATAAAAATGGCGCAGGAAAAAGGTATTTCTGTGGCACATTATAATATGATCTTTTTAAAACCATTGGATGAAGAATTATTGCATGAGGTAGCAAGGAAGTTTAAAAAGATTATAACGGTTGAAGATGGTGTGATTCGGGGGGGTATGGGCTCTGCAGTTTTGGAGTTCTTGGCGGATCATGATTATACAAATATTCAGGTGAAGCGCGTCGGATTGCCAGATGAATTCGCTACGCATGGTACACAAGATGAATTGTATCATCTTTATGGAATGGATGCGGAAGGAATATTGAAAGTTATTGAATCTTTTATGAAATAAGAAATGGAAAAGATTGCTAAAATTATCGCATTGGTTGTTATTGTACTTGTAGGTATCTTCCTCTTGTTCAATTTCGTGTTTACAGAAACTATGGAGTATTATTCCGCAGTAAGTGATAACACAGTTGTGGCGTATGTTGCATTTCGAGATAAATATCCAGACAGTAAATATGTAGAGAGTGTTAATGAACGAAAGGCTTTGTTGGAGGAACCTTATTTCGAAAAAAAACATGCTAAAAATACAATTCAATCGTATGAGGAGTTTATTCATGCTTTCCCTGCTGATAAATATACCTCTGAAGCAATCCGTCTGAGAGATTCTCTTCTGCAAGTAGAACAGGATATCGAAAAATATGGTAAGAATGTTTTACCTCAGGGATCGAGTCCATACGAACCCTATTTTGGTAAGAATAGAGAATCAAAAGCCAAATTTAATTCTGATGTTGTGGTGACTGCACCGATTGCATTTGATATGGTGGCTGTCATTCGAGAAAAGGATGAAACAGGAAAGGTGGTGGCTCATGCGTATGTTAGAGCTGACAGCACCTATACATTCAAAGTGGATAATGGAAAATATCAGCTGTTCTTTTATATAGGAAAGGGATGGAATCCTAATAAGAAGATGGAAGATGGTGTCTTCGGTGGATTCGTTCGAAATGAAACCTATTCGAAAGATGATCCTGTCTATTTGGCTAATGAGGTGATTACGTATCAATTAAGTATGAAACAAAAGAAGAAGAGCTATAAACCAAGTTCCCGTTATGAGGTGTTTAGATGATAGGTTCTTCTGTTGGGTTGGCTTCTGCCGCTAAGAACGCTTCATTTCCTTCTGCTTGATTATATGGAATAGGGGAGTTGCTCCTAAATTGATTCAGATAAGCTTCGTTGAGCCAATAGTTTATCTCCTCTAGTGTCTTGGCTCTTTGGGAGGGTTTGAGTTGACATTCCCATATTATTAAGGTGTTCCAACCCATCATTTTCAATTGGTTTCGTACTTCTAGGTCACGGTCTTGATTTCTAGTGAATTTCTTTTCCCAAAATTCTGTGTGGGTTTGGGGCGTTTTCCCCTTTAAACACTCATGTCTGTGCCAAAAGCATCCATGGATAAAGATGACGGTATGATATTTCTTGAGTACAATATCAGGTGTGCCAGGAAGTGATTTTACATTTATACGATAACGATAGCCGTTGGCAAATAAGAAACGGCGAACGAGCAGTTCCGGTTTGGTGTTTTTGCTGCGGATCCGACTCATATTCCAACTCCTTTTTTGTGGAGATACACTATCCATGATGACTGTTGTGTTTTTTTGCTTTATTTGGTAAGCAAATATACAGAAATTGTTTCGGGAATGAAAATCTAAGATAGCTGTTGAAATGATTATTGTTTTGATTGTCAGTGACTAACAAAATTGACAAATGAATAGGAATGGATGGATTTTTTAGAGGTGTTTTTTTACTGAAGAAATATGGTTGTTTGCTGAAAGTTTTTATTTTTTTATTAAAAAATGCAAAATAATTGAAAATATTTTCCCATCTTTGTAGTCGGACAAGAATGTGTTTAATGAAAATGAACCGTTATCGTAATGGTTTTTAAGTATGAGATAAGATTAATTTATGGTAGGGAAATAGTTTCATGCTGTTGTTTTGTTTCATACTAAATGTTTGATGTGATAATTATAAGTTTTTTTATAGAAAAACATAAAAAATAAAAAAAATGTCCTTAAATCTAATTTCTGGAAATATCCAGGCACGAAAAATAAAGGGGGTGATAATCGTGGGATTATTGCTTAGTTCTTTAAATCTGTTTTCTCAATCTCAAGATACAAATATTGATACGCCTAATTTGAGTTTTGAAAAAGGTAATTTGTCAGGTTGGGAACAGTACACGGGAGGTTTTTATTATGATAGTGTAACTGACGAGTATAAGTTTCAGCCTTGGCAAGCAGTTTCAAATACAAACAGAATTTCGGTTGTAAATGGTTTCTCTGATTCGAGTGATCCTGTCATTCGATGCTGGGATTTCTTGACGAATCCAGATGGTAAAACTACAGTTAGAATTGGTTCTACTGGTTTCCCAGAGAACAATAATTCGGGAGGTGGTAAACCTGCTGCGGCAGAACGTCTTGTATATAAATTTACGGTGACAGAGAATACTACGTTGTTTACATATTGTTTTGCTGCGGTTCTACACTGTCCTGACTTGACTAACGGAGCTAGAACAAGAGCTACTGCTGAACATACGGGAGAGCAATTGCCTACGTTTGCGATTGCCGTTACATTGTTTGATCCTGCTACGGGCTTAGATACGAAGTTGCCTTGTGGTGAGTTCACAGTCAATGCGGATGGTCACAATGCGGATGGACTTGAATTGGTAGAGGAACAACCTGTCACAACTTGTCGTGGTTCTGCAGATGCGAACAATATTTCTCAATATGCATTCCGTCGCTGGACATACGGTAATTTTGATTTGTCAAAACATATTGGTCAGGAGGTGACAATTGAAATCATTGTGCATGACTGTTTAAGAGAGAGCAATGGTGAGATTGGTCCTGGTGGACACCGAGCATACGGTTATTTCTGGGGTGAGACGAAGAAGCTTGAGTTGAAGGTGAAAAACTGTATTGGTGAACCAGCTAGAATTATGGCTCCTGTTGGATTCGGTACGTATGAATGGTCTCGTTCCGATGGAATTCGAGTTGAAACAGATCCTGAAGATCCTTCGGTTGCTGTTATTCCGAATGATTTGAAAAGTACTACTGCTGACTATATTTGTAAATTAACAAGTGCTCAGACGGGTTGTGCTACAGTTGAATTGACAACACAGTTGCAAGAGATGGATGCAGTGTTGGATTTTGACTATGATAATGATTGTGATGGTTTGGTACATTTTAAAGATATTAAAGATGATATCATCGGTGATAAAGTCACTGGTTATTTGTGGGATTTCGGTGATGGTACGACACAGAATGTGAAGGAACCAGATGCAAAATATATGGCACCAGGAAATTATCCTGTAACCATGACCATTAAGACCGATTTGGGATGTACAAAATCATTTACGAAGGATATTGATGTTCGTTACTTCCCTAGATTGCAGGTTAGCTCAGAAGGTGAAGTCTGTGTAGGTGAAGAGGTGCAACTTACGGCTATCGGTGCATCTGCTAAGAGCCGATTTAAGTGGGATACAGGTAATCCAGCAGATACTACATCTACGATTAAAGTGGTGATCAATGCGTTACAACGTTTCAATGTGATTGTAGAGGATGAATATCTTTGTGAGTATAAAGCTGACTGGACTATTCGTGTGAAGGAGAGTCCGCTCTTCTTGATTCAAGGTAACGATGAGGTTTGTTTGGATGATACAGCTCATTTGACTGCTTTTGAGTATTTGACAGGAGGTCCCATTTCATATATCTGGAATACAGGAGAGACTTCAGCAACATTGAATGCTCGTCCGTTGAAAGATAGTACAGTGTATAGAGTAACCGGTACATATGGCAATGGCTGTTCTACTACGATGGAGAAATTGGTACGTGTTAATCCACTACCTGTTTTGTCCGTATCGGGTGATGCTCAGATCTGTAGGAACGATCCAGCCAAACTATCTGCTAGCTTAATCTCTTCCAATGGAGATGTGAAGTATATATGGAGTGATATGTTTGATGGTCAGGAGCGTACAGAGTATCCTGATACTACGACTACTTATTCCGTGTCATGTGTGGATCAAAAGAATTGTAAGTCTCGTCCGGCAACCTTCACCGTAAAGGTGAAGCCTTTGCCAGAAATAAAGATCACAGGAGATTCTGCTATCTGTGAAGGAAAAAGTACAAAACTGACAGCTAATGGTGTGGGCTCTAATGTAGAGTGGTATGATGGTACGGTAGGTCAGACTACTATTACACGAACACCAAAACAAGATACCATCTATTGGGTTGAAGGTTACTCTAATGGATGTAAGGGTAGAGCAGAGTTTACAGTTAAATTGTTGGATGTCCCAACGGTATGGATTGAAGGTAACACAACAATCTGTCAAGGTGATTCAACGAACTTGATTGCACGAGGTGCTGATACATATGTATGGAATACAACAGATGATATTGATTCTATTTGGGTTTCTCCTTATTCAGAGTCTGAATATAGTGTGATTGGAACGAAGAACAATGGAGGCTGTGTGGGAACAAGTTCAATCAAGGTGAAAGTGCATGAACCGCCGGTTCTTTCCTTGTCAGGTAACTCGGATGCTTGTGAAGGTGATGTGGCGAAAGTTACAGTTACAGGTGCAAACGAATATTTCTGGAGTAACAATGCTTATGGTCCGACTGTCTCTGTAAATATAAAAGGAAATGATACACTTACTGTTCGAGGTGTGGATAAAAACCTTTGTGAGGCGACGGCAACGTGGACTATTAAGATGAAAGAGTTGCCAAAACTTTCTTATACAGGAGAGACAGCTGTCTGTGCGGGTGATATTTTGACAATTACTGCTACAGGTGCTAATACGTATGAGTGGCAGGATGGTTCTGGTACATCCGTGTTTAGTAAAGTGTTGGAGAATGATATGGAACTGAAGGTGAAAGGTTTCATCAATGGTTGTTCATCTAGTATCTTGATTCCAGTTAGTGTCTTGCCTGTACCTTCTCTTTGGGTATCAGGTACAGGTGTGACAGGTGTTTGTGCAGGTGATCCTGCAACATTGATCGGACATGGAGCAGATCGTTATCAATGGAGTAATGGTGAGACGTCTGATACAATCATCATCTATCCAACGAATTCAACAAATTATTCTTTGTATGGTTATTCAGAGAAAGGTTGTGAGGTGATCATCCCTGTGCCAGTGAAAGTAAATCCAAATCCAATGGTTTATACCAAAGGAGATACGAAAGCCTGTCTTGAATCAACAGTCTCTATCGAGGCCTTTGATGCAAATGGAGAGACAGCAAGCTTCTCATGGGATACAGGTAATCTAGGTTCTATCATCACGCCAAAGATTATGAATGATCAGACATTCACTGTAACGGCTGAGAATAAATTTGGATGTAAGAGCACGGCAACACATACGGTTACGTTGACAGACTTGCCAGATCTTTCATTCTTGGGTAATACGACTGTCTGCTATGGTGAAACAACAACCTTGCAGGGACAAGGAGCGTTGAACTATGTATGGAATGATGGTGTTAACGAGTACAGTGGTTCGTCAATTAATATTAAACCATCGTCAAATACACTTATCCGTATGACAGGAAGCAATGTTGGAAATTGTCCTGCAACCATCGATATACAATTGGTTGTGCTTTCATTGCCATCTATATTAATCACAGGAGATACGGCAGTATGTGTTGGAGAAGAGTTCAATCTTTACGCATCAGGTGCAACTTCATATAAGTGGAATACGGGAGATGAGACAGACCATATAACCTATAATACAAGTTCTGCATCAGAATATACGGTATATGGAACGAATGAGTCTGGATGTACTTCCTCCGCATCGCATATTGTGATGGTACGTCCTTCACCTATAATACAAATAGAAAAAGGTCCTCAGTCAGGTTGTTTGAATAAACCAGATACCATTCGTCTTCATGCCAAAGGAGCCTCTTTGTATCAATGGACAAGTGACCCTTATAATGCCAGTGTGTCTAAGAATGGACTCACCTCTGATTTGACTGCAACGATAGAGGAACCAACGTTGGTGATGGTAGAGGGAACCGATGAGTTTGGTTGTAAAGGTCAGGCAGAGATCTCCATGGAATTGATGCCTCGTCAACATATAGAATTTGCGGTCTTCCCAACATTCATTGAATCAGGTAGTTCAAATGTACGATTCACAGGTATGTCGCCAAAAGATAGCCGATGGTTCTGGGAGACGGATGATACCTATACGATTTCTGAGGGTGTCAATTCATCGCACTACTTTGATCCAAATGCGGCAGATTCATTTGTCGTAAAAGTAAAAGCGATAGATAAATTCGGATGTGAATATACAGGTCGTCAAGCGATTTATACATGGTTGGATTTCTGGGCACCAGAGGGCTTTACTCCGAATGGTGACGATGTAAATGACTCGTTTAAATTCTATGGCGGAGAATATATGGATAGTTTCGAGTACATTATTTACAATAGAATAGGTGAAATCGTATTTGAAGGTAAGAGTATTACCGACGAATGGGATGGAACCATTGATGGTGTACCTTGCCCTTGGGGCGTATATGGATGGTATTGTAAATATAAAAGCAATTATATGGGAATCAATAAAGATGGTGAACGAAAAGGATTCGTTTCGCTTATCAGATAACCACTATTACACATTTGACTTGAAATGAAAAAGATATTATTAGTATTAGCCTTAGGTCTTTGCGGAATGCTTTCTGCTCAAGACTTTTCGTTAGTGAACCATAATTTGACTCCTTTCAGTATAAATCCTTCACTGGCAGGTAATGCAAAGGATATACGATTCGGTCTTAATTATAGACAGCAGTGGATGGCATTGGGGAATCATTATCATACGATACGATTTTCTTTTGATGAGAGTTTCCATCAAAAAAAGTGCTCTGCCGGTTTCATCTATTCGTATGATAACATGGCGAATGGTGTCTATGATGTGAATGAGTTCTCTTTGGTTTATGCTCATTGTATTAAATTGAAAGACGAATGGTCATTACGTCTGGGTGTTGAAGGAACGCTCTTCCTGAATCGTTTTGGCTACGATAAAATCAAGTATGGTGATCAATACGATAAAAATACAAGGAAGCCGACATTTGAAACGTTGGAATCATTTGATACGGATACTCGTAATTTCTTTGACGTTTCAGTTGGTGCTTCGTTTATCATAGAAAACAGATTTACGTTGGGTGCAGCTGTCTATCATATTTCAGAACCAAGTAATGGTTTTATGGAATTGAATGATAATACTTTGTATCGTAAATATGTAATTCATGCTAATTTCCTTCAAGATCTTCAGTATAGTAATGGCTTGTGGGGAAGACAGAGCCTTTCGGGTAACTACTTATTCGTCAATGGTTCATACCAACGTCAGGATGATTACCAAATGTTGAATGCTGGTGTCGGTGTCGCTTGGGATCCTTTGGTTGCAGGTATTTGCGATAAAAACTCATTGAGTGGAGTGAATGTTATCGGTTTCATGGTCGGTGCTCATTACAAAGGATTACAGGTCTTTTATGTGTATGACCTCTTCACTTCTTCTAAAAAGAATGGCTCTTGGTCGCATGAAATATCTTTTATCTATATTATCAAGAAGGTTGAGAAGTATCCTTGTCCGGTTACGTATTGGTAAGTAAGAGTTGAAACCTAAGTTAGTAACAAGACGTGTCATAATGAGAAAGCGTAAATTTCTGCATTTTGACACGTCTTCTTATTTTATTAATGTATCCATCTATTTCTGTAAATAAATCATTTTGAAAAGATAAGTAAGTTTCTTATTTTTGCGTAGATTAAAACTCTATGCTTATGGATTCAGAAGAAGTAATATACATAATAATCTTTGCTGTTATCTTTGTTTTCAATGTGATAAAGAATGCAAGGAAAGCTGTCAGCCAGACAGAAACTAAACAACGGAAAAATGCTGAGACTACTCGTGATATTTTTCGAGAGCCTTCTGAGTCTCCTCGAGAGGTCTTCCCTGATTTTGGCAAGACTGATCGTGAAATATTTCAGGAAAGACCAGATGAGCATCCTTATGTGGAATCCGAAAATACTCGGGATGTACGTACAGAATGGGAAGAACCTGAAGAGTATGAAGATGAATACGAGGAGGAGTATAAGGACGAACCTGTGCGTGATGAAAAAGAGGAAAAGCTTAGGGAGTTATTGAAAAAAGCAGAACAAATTAGTAATCAAAAGCAGAATCAGGCAGTAACACCTTCTGCATCGTCTTTTGTTGAGGGCGAACCTGTTATTGTCAATATAAAAGACAGAAAGGAACCTAAAACGCAGGTCGTAGCGAATGAGGAAGCTCCTATTAAGTTAAATATAGATGATGCCGATGAGGTACGTCGTGCTTTTGTCTATTCGGAAATTTTAAATCGTAAATATTAGACTGGTCTTAATTCGTACATAATTATGAAAAAGAAATTAGTTGTCCTTACAGGTGCTGGTATCAGTGCAGAAAGTGGTATCCGTACGTTTAGAGATTCTGATGGTTTGTGGAATGAATATAGAGTGGAAGATGTGGCGACACCAGAAGGCTTTGAACGAAATCCTGAATTGGTCTTGAATTTCTATAATGACATGCGAAAGGAACATCAACTACATCAGCCTAATTATGGTCATATCGGGTTGAAAGAGTTGGAGTCGGACTTTGATGTGCGCATTGTCACACAGAATATTGATGATTTACATGAACGGGCTGGTAGCAAGAGTGTCTTGCATCTTCACGGAGAATTGATGAAGGTACGATCGGTTCGTAATCCTAATTTGGTGACGACTTTAACGGATGATGCTTGTGAGATTCATTTGGGCGATAAAGCTTCAGATGGCGCTCAGTTGCGTCCCGATATCGTATGGTTCGGTGAGGCGGTGCCTAATTTTGAACCCGCTGTTGAATTGGCACAGCAGGCGGATATATTCCTTATTGTGGGAACTTCGTTGAATGTTTATCCAGCCGCTGGACTGATCAATTATGTACCTTACGAAACACCGATATACATTATCGATCCCAAAACCGTTCCCGTTCCATCAACGAGAAAGATTACCATGATTCAAAAAGGTGCCTCAGAAGGAATGAAAGACTTTATCAAGATGGTGAAAGCATGAGAAAACTGGAAGTTACAGAACTGAATCGTATCTCTACGGAGGATTTTAAAAAAGCAAAGAAGCTACCGTTGGTGGTGGTTTTGGATAATGTAAGAAGTTTATATAATGTGGGCTCCGTCTTTCGTACGAGCGACGCATTTCTAGTTGAAAAGATTTGTCTGTGTGGTATCACCTCCACACCTCCTAATCCAGAAATACATAAGACTGCCTTAGGCGCTGAGTTTTCTATGGATTGGCAAGCGTATGAAACAGCTCAAGAGGCTGTGCGTGAATTGCAATCACAAGGATATTATGTCTTCACCATAGAACAAGTGGAGGGTAGTATCCTATTGCCAGACCTTCAGTTGGATCCGAATAAGAAATATGCGGTTGTGTTGGGAAATGAGGTGAAGGGTGTTCAACAAGAGGTGGTGGATCTCTCCGATGCGTGTATTGAAATACCACAATATGGTACAAAACATTCACTGAATGTGTCGGTTACAGCCGGCATCGTTGTTTGGAGCTTTTTTGAACAATTGAGAAATATATGAGGTCATGGAGAGTAGGGAAAAATCCATTGTTAAAGTGACATTGTTAGGAACGATTGTCAATTTATTTCTGACTGTCATTAAACTGGTGTCAGGCGTAGTTGGACAGAGTGCTGCAATGGTAGCAGATGGAATACACTCTTTGTCTGATCTGATCAGTGATGGCATTGTGCTTTGTTTTGTTCGCATCTCATCGAAGAAGAATGATCGAAGTCATAGGTATGGACATGGAAAGTTTGAAACGTTAGCTACGTTGATTGTAAGTGTGATATTGCTTGTTGTAGCGGCGAAACTTATGACATCGGGGATTACTTCTATATGTCAAATCTTAGGAGGAGCGGAAACATCACATCCAAGTTGGATTGCATTTGCGGTGGCAATCATATCGATTGTTTTTAAAGAGTTTCTGTATCAAATCACGTGGCGCACGGGACGTAAGGAGGGTAGTCCGGTTGTGATGGCCAATGCATGGCATCATCGTACGGATGCGTTCTCGTCTGTCGCATCAGCAATTGGTATTGGCGGTGCAATCTTATTGGGAGAGAAGTGGACATTGTTGGACCCCCTTGTAGGGTGTGCGATAAGTATCTTCATCATTGTGGTGGCAGTGAAAATGGCTTTGCCTGCTCTCTCAGAATTGTTGGAGGCTTCGTTGCCGGAAGATGAGGAGAAGAAGATTACGCAGATCATAGAGTCGGTAGAAGGGGTGGAGGATGTACATGAGTTAAAGACACGTCGGAATGGTCCGCATGTGATCATTGATGTGCATGTTGTGATGGATCCTCAAATCACGTTGGTCTGTGCACATGATATCACCATTCGGGTGGAGGAAGCCTTACGAAAAAACTATGGACAGCTTACGCAGATAAGCATACACGCAGAACCTTCGACGGATGCGTTGTAGGACTTTCTGATTGGGAATTTTTATCCGATTGCTTTTTAATTGAATTCACGTATGAATAAAAAATTTCTTTTGATAATTATTATTGTCTTGCTCCCATTGGCATATCATTTCTTGTCCACAGTTTTGGATCCTGCAAGAGATATAAAAAGATTAAACGAAAAAATCAAGGGGTATGAATATGTGGGTAATTTTCATGAAGGTCTTGCAGCTGTTGTAAAGGATGGGAAAATAGGATTTATCGACAAGTCTGGTGATTTGGTGATCCCCATGAAATGGAATGTAGATGCTTCTAAGTATGAGCAAATTATGTTTTACAATGGACGATGCTATATACCTCATACAGTAAACTCTAATGTGTTTCCTCCTACAATAAACACAAATGCGTACATAATAGACAAAAATGGTAATGAATTATATTCTGGTAAAAGTATTGTTATTAATGAGACTAGAGATTTTGATGTTATGTATGTTGACAATAGCACTTATTTTGTGAAAAAAGATACTGTTATAAAGATGGAACCATACGAAAATGATTATGCCGTAATTGAAAGGATTTGGGATTACAATGATCCTAATGAATACAAATGTATCTATTTTTCATTGGAAAAATTGTGTGATGGAAACATTGTGAGTATGAAGACATTGGAAGAAGTGTATGGTTACCGTGTTATGTCTAATCTTAATTCTAGTTTTGATGGTGTTGGTTTGGTCACCCTTTATAATGTTCGGACAAATAAATATGGAATAGTAGATGAGAAGGGTAATATTGTCGTGCCTTTTCAGTATGATAATAATATATGTTTGTATTATGGCTTGTTGATAGAGACACTCTCTGTTAGTTATGATTCGGATATCGGACAGGAAGTAATGCCCGTGTGTTATAATGTTTACAAAGATGGACGATTGTTATATGAACATCTTCCGAAATTCTCATGTTTCTTTGCTCCTATGGGAATTATTCTCTTTAATAAAGCAGATGATTTAGATGAATGGTGGCATGGAGTGCCTGGTTTAGATGAAAGAGATATTCCTAAGGTAAATAATGAGACTAAATGGTTGGATATGAATGGAAAGGAAGTCTCACGATTCCAATTTGGAAAAAACTATCTGCGTCCTGTTGATGATGAATACGGGCAATTGTGGCAATTGGAAGACGAGGGAGGACGACTTGTATATCCAAATCAGTTTTATCTATTTTCTCGTTTTCAAAATAAGATCGTGATAGAAGACCGTAACACATCCAGAGGTTTGTTTCTTACTGATACAGGAGATTCTATGCCATTTCAGTATGCTGATTATTTAAAAGCTGGTATTGTTAAAATGTCCGATTTGCCTAATGTTGAATTGCTATGTAATTATAAGAAGGAATTGAGCGATAAAGACAACTATCTGAATTGTCATTTTTATATTAAAAAAGCAGGAAATTTCGACAAGAAACTGAAGGTTGTGCGTTTTGATGGTTTAGAACTCCTGCCATTTGAAGTTGATAGGATTAGTTGTTTTTCAGAGGGGTTGCTTCGAATAAAATTAGGGGATCGTTATTTTTTCGTTGATGAAAAAGGAAATGGTTTGATCGAAGATTGAGAGATTTGTTTTTGTCGGTCGCCGTAGAGACGCAATGCATTGCGTCTCTACATGACCATGCATTTCCATAAATATGCGTCTTTATGAAAATTTTGTATTATTTTTGAAATATACCCCTAAAAAATTGGGGGTTGTTCATAAAAATTACCTATTTTTGCAAAGTGAACCCTAGAAAATTGGGGGTATTATAGAAAATTAAACAGATTTGTATGGCAATAATGAGATTCAATGCTTTGCGTGAGTTATATCGCAGACGACCAAAAGAAGTAGTGACTCCATCAGATAAACTATCTGATTATTATGCAATTAATGTGTTTACGAAAGATAAGATGCGAGAGTATCTGTCAAAAGATGCTTTCAATGCATTTATTGCAGC
>JBGUIU010000074.1:0-2577 GCA_045113275.1 Paludibacteraceae bacterium | reverse complement strand
AATCAGACCGCTTGAACTTGCAACATAAATAGCCTGATAGGTAGGAGTGGTTCTGTCTAAACGGTTGGTTGTCACGTTAAGGTTGTTGTTTGTAAATTTGAAGTTTTCAGCACCGTTAATTCTGACACCGTTAACAGCACTTATTCCCATTACATAATATTCGTTTTCATAAACATCAGCCAGGAATGCAGGAATGACAGCAGTTATGTTGTTTCCGCTGATTACAAGGCCAGTGATAGGATCCTCATCATCAAATACGCTGACTCCTGAGTTTACACAAATCGCATTAGTCACTTCGTCAACTGCATAATCATCCACAGTACTTTCAAAGTAGATATTGTTGTTCAATATTTGAGCTCCGTTGGCACCAGGATAAACATTGATTGCATTTGCAGCTTCAGTTACGATATATGTAATGTTACTGTTGGAAATTACAGCATTTACCCCTGCAATATCTATTAAATTGCCTAAATCACTGTTTGCAACCAAAGTCAAACTGTCTAAGGTTACGTCATCACCAGCAATGATAAATGCGATATCATTCAATACTGCATCATCACCAGTAACAGTTAAAGTTCTATCGATTGTAATGTAACTGGCTAAATCTGAGAATTCTCCTTTAAAGATCAATTCATCAAATGGAACATCCGCTTTTAAGTTACCGGAATCATCAAAGTAATGATAGAATGTGTCATTAGTTACAACATTTCCTATAACATTGATTTTAGTGGAGTTGCTGTTAACCAAGTACAATTCGGCTCCATTATATGTTACTTCAACAATGTTTTCACCAATGATTAAATCACCAGCGGAGATTGTGAATTCATATTCATTGTTAACTAAAGCCTGTTCGATAGCTATTTCTCTACCGTTTAATTTGACAGTCACGTTGCCCGGAGCCATTACAGTAACTTTTACTGATGCATCAGTTTCCATCCAGATGTAATCATCAGACACTATAATGACATCTTTCTTATATGGGATGTTTTCTGATAAAACAACATCTTCACAAAGACCAGGATTAATTGAATCATCACCAGCCAATTCACGGGCATATAATGTGTTTCCGGATACGTGAAGACTAGTTGAATTGATTACGGAAATTGTGTATGCACCTTCAGTGTAAACTGTATTGTTTTGAATATCAAATGAACGGTCACCATACATCCACTGAGCATAACTTATACCGTAAATGTATGCTCCTTTTTCGAATGGAATAACGTTTTGTGTGTAGATGGTGTTGTTGTATATTTTTGCATCACCATTCTGGATTTCAATACCTGATACCAATGCCCAGTTACCACTTGGAGAGGCAGAACCGGTAACGTTAATGAAGTTATCTACAATTATAAGGTCTGAATCTCCTCCAAACATACTTGCAACATAAATACCAAGGTTTGGACCATTAGATTTACTTGTAATGTTGTTTCCTTTAATGATTACTTCAGATTCAACACCTTGGAACGCATATGCAGTACCATGTTGGTCAAGGCCACCACTTGTGGACATATTGAAGTTGTTATATGAAAATGTAACATTGGTGTTGTGTCCAAAGTTGATTCCGTATAAGTAATTGTCCATTCCTGCAGGAGTCATCTCATCAATCATTGAAATGTTGTTGTGGTCAAGTATTGAATCATGACAGCCGATTATTTGAATAGCCTGAATTGTAGGGAATGCCGCAGAGTAATCGTTGGTAGTTGAGTTGATATTATTGTTAGTAAATACAAGGTTGCTACAATCCTTAAGCCTTACTGGATTTACCTTATCTGAACCCATCATGTAATAATCTTCATCATAATTATTAACATATACGCAAGGCAGTTTTGTTGTAATGTTGTTTCCGTCAACCAAAGCATCACTACAGCCTGTTAGTTTAAGACCAACAGCAAATACCTCATCATCAGGAACATGACTTTCAAAGAATATTTTGTTGTTTAATATTTTTACTCCATCACCTTCAACTTCAATTGCAACAGCCTCTTCATCGCCACCATCATAGGTAATGTTTAAATTGGACAATACAACGTTATATGCACTATTAACTGAAATTAATGATCCTAATGGTATATCAGCGACTAATTTCAAGTTATCCAATTTACTGTCATCTCCTTCAATGACAAATCCAATATTGGTCAATGTAGCGCCATCACCGACAATGGATAATGTGTCCTCAATATATATAACTTCAACAAGACTGTCGTCGAACTCTCCTTTAAAGATTAATTCGTCAAATGGAACATCATTTTGTAAATTGCCTGCATCATCAAAGAATTTATCGAAATTATCAGGAGTTACAACATTTCCTTGAGCATTGAAAGTGGTTGAATTGGTAAATCCGTCATATGTTACTTCAACAGTGTTTATACCATCGACAATATCATCCGCATCAATGGTTTGAGTTGCACTACCCTCACTTAAAGTAGCAACAGCAATCTCTTTACCGTTGACTTTAATTGTGACTGTTCCGGTTGCTTCAGGAATTGTAACTGTTACTGAATTTGATTCAGTAGTCCAAATATTATCTTTAGCCACATCAATGGAAATATCTGGAACAATTACATTAACCGGAATTTC
>JBGUIU010000073.1:0-1935 GCA_045113275.1 Paludibacteraceae bacterium | reverse complement strand
ATAAATAGGGAGAAATATCTAACTTACTAAAAAAGAGTAGATTATGAAACAACTTAACGCTGCAAATAGAATGCCGAAAGGTATTTTCATCACTATAATGTCTATTATTTCTATATGCAATATCTATGCAAAGAATGAAGACACCCCAAATCTTGATTTCTCTTTTGGAAACTTTTCCAACTGGGAACGGTACTATGCTTATTTTGGACCGATTGATTTTGCAGATTTTAACAGTTCCAATGTCTATGCAAACCAAATATACAAAAGTAAAATTGACGAAAGCGAACAAGTATGGACTTTAAAAAATGGGGATGGAGATTCTCAGATGTGGGAAAGTCGAACTGGATATGGAAGACATGAAGTTCACGGAACGTTTAGTGTCGTAAGGACCAGAGGGAATGACGAAAGCATGAGAAATTGTACTCGTGCGCTCAAAAATCTCCCTGATGATTTCAACTCAGCCGCTATCATAGGATGGCCTGGAGGCAAAGAAGGTGACACAGAAATACTATACGATTACAACTCGTCGAATGGATGGAAAAGAAGAGCAATGGCAGAAAAATTGCTTTATCGATTTAGAGTGACAGAAAAAAGTACTTTATTGAAAGTTTGCTATGCTTCTGTTTTATTTGAGCCAAACACATTCGCTGGTGCGCATTTTGGAGACGAGCACCCTATTATGTGCTTAAATGTCACAGCTAATAATGGAACACAAACAAGAGTATTACCATGTGGTGAGTATTGCGGTAATGCGAGTAGTAACGACAACACTCTTGTTTCCTTAAAGAAAACAACAGATGGCGGTTGTTACAACACAGCTGACAACAATAATCTAACTTATAAACCATGGACAACTAACATATACGATTTAAGAGATTTTATTGGATATGAGGTCGTCATTGAAGGATATGTACATGACTGTTTATTGGAAAACTATGTTTGTAACAATTGTGGATATTGTCACCCTTACTCTTCTGACATCAGGACAGGCTCTAATGGCGTTATGCAAGTCAGATGCAGACATTGTGGAACATGGAGAGATGCCACGAAACGTGTTATGGCAGGAGGACACGTATCTTATGGTTACCTGACAGGAGAAACCATGGAACTGAGAATTGATGTGGATAATTGTCCTGAAAGGAATAGAGTAAAAATCACCGTACCAGAAGGATTTGGAGAAGGAAATTATTATTGGCACACATCAGATGGTGTCACACTTTTAGACGAAAACAGACAACCTTATACTAACCATGTTGCATACGTCAATCGCGCTGAAATCCAAGACGTGGATTATATTTGTACCATCAAAGGTTCTAACGAAGAGTGCTCCGACATCTCTATCGCCACTCGTATTGCCAAAGAACCAATTGTTATGGATTTCATCCCTAGCAACGCATGTTTCAACAATATCATCTTTACAGACAAAACATATATCACAGAAATCCTACAAGATGGTGAAATGATTGAACCAGACACCATCACTTCATGGACATGGACCTATACCGACAACCATGGCATCTCCGGCACCCTTACATCATACACAAAAGAAGAGGTTGAAGCTAATCCAACTCTCAAAAATCCTGAAGGAACATTTGAATGGACAACAGCAAACCAAGGAAAATACAAAATGACCTTAACCGTAACAACGGCTAAAGGTTGTACAATGTCATATGAAAAAGACTTCAAAGTTCAGCCACACCCTACCCTACAATTGGACGGAATCACCAATATCTGTGAGGGTGAAACATCTGTATTGCAAGTCACCAACTACAATGCGCCAAACAACCGATATGTTTGGAAAAAATGCACATCAATCAATAATAACGATGAATGTATAGGCGAATCCATTGTTCAAGACTCTATCGAGTCCACCAACAGCGCTTTCTTCAGCATATTAGGAAATGAAGGAAACGTAGGTACTTATCGTGTAGAGAT
>JBGUIU010000072.1:0-2593 GCA_045113275.1 Paludibacteraceae bacterium | reverse complement strand
GGCTCCTGAAGATAAAAAAGAAGAATGGGCATTAGATTTCACTGATGGTAGTGTAGCTTTCGGTTCAGCATACCACAATTGGGCTATCAATGTTCCAACCATGCAAGAAACTGGAATCAATTTCACTAAAATTATCGAATACTGTAATAATGAAAACGAAAAAGAATTAGCTCAAAAAGTACCTTTATCCGATGTATTATTAGGTATGGTAGTAGAACACTTACCTTCCCCTAAAGAAGCTCAAGTTTACAGAGTACCTAACATCTGGGACGGAGACATTGAATCCCCTGCAGGTGACTGTATGATTTCTACTTCCCCTGACGGACCTTTAGCGGTAATGGTTACCAATGTATCTGTAGACAAACACGCTGGTGAAATCGCAACCGGTAGGGTTTATGGAGGATCCATTGAAAAAGGTACAGAAGTTTACATGGTAGGTTCCCACGCTAAAGCAAGAGTACAGCAAGTAGGTGTATACTTCGGACCTGAAAGGGTTAACACCGATAAGGTACCTGCAGGTAACATTGTATACATTGCTGGTGCAAAAGGAGCTATTGCTGGTGAAACCTTATGTTCCCCTGAAGACAAAATCAAAGAGTTCGAAGGATTAGAACATATTTCCGAACCTGTAGTTACTGTTGCTGTGGAAGCTAAAAATACCAAAGACTTACCAAAATTAATTGAAGTGTTAAGACAAACCGGTAAAGAAGATCCTACAGTTAAAATCGATATTAACGAAGAAACTGGTGAACACTTAGTATCCGGTATGGGAGAACTTCACTTGGAAGTTATCGGTTACAGAATCAAAGATAAAGGTGTAGACATCACTACATCCGAACCTATTGTTGTATACAGAGAAACCGTAAGAAAACTTTCTCCACAAGTTGAAGGTAAATCCCCTAACAAACACAACAGATTCTACATTACTGTTGAACCTATTGAACCAAGTCTCTTTGAGGCTATTCAAGAAGGAGATATTAAAGAAGGTAGAGTTAAAGGTAAAGAATCTGCTAACGACTTCATGGAAGCAGGCTTAGACAAAGAAGAAGCTAGAAGAGTATGGGCTGTTCACAACAGAAGCATATTCCTCAACATGACTCGTGGTATTCAATACTTGGATGAAGTAAAAGAACTTTTACTTGAAGGATTTGAATCCACTTTAGAAAGCGGTCCATTAGGTGAAGAAATCTCCATGGGATTAAAATTCAAACTCCATGATGCAAAACTTCACGAAGACGCAGTTCACAGAGGACCTGCTCAAGTTTTACCTGCTATCAGAAACGCAATCTTAGGTTCCATGATGCTCGCAGAACCTGCATTACTCGAACCTATGCAAAAAGTAGTTATTGATACTCCTAACGATTATATGGGTTCATGTACTCGTGAGATTCAAAACAGAAGAGGCCAAATCGTAAATATGGGTCAAGAATCCGGAGATATGGCTAGAATCGATTCCAAAGTACCTGTAGCTGAAATGTTTGGTTTCGCTGGTGACATCAGATCCGCAGCAGAAGGTAGATGTTTATGGTCTACTGAACTCGCAGGATTCGAACCACTTCCACGTGAAATGCAAGCTCAAATCGTAAGAGAAATCAGACAAAGGAAAGGTTTATCTGAAGAGCCATTCCCTGCAAGTCACTACTTAGGCGATTTATAAAATTAAAATTTTTTAATTTTTATATTTTTTTATATTTTTATCAAAAATTCAGTAAAAAAACATATCTTTTTATATGTTGAAATATAAAATACTTTATTAAGCTAACATTTAGGCTTATAGATATGTTTGTTAATAATTACAAAAGAGGTTATTATAATGGCAAAAGAAAAAGAACATCTTAACTTAGCATTTATTGGACACGTTGACCACGGAAAATCCACTTTAGTTGGAAACTTATTAGTAAAAGCTGGTACTATCAATGAACAACAATTAGCTTCTGGAGAAGACAAATTCAGATTTATTATGGATACTACCAAAGAAGAACAAGAAAGAGGAGTAACCATTGACTTAGCTCACCAAAAATTCTCCACTAAAAAATACGACTACACTGTAGTAGACTGCCCAGGACACAGAGACTTCGTTAAAAACATGATCACTGGTGCTTCCCAAGCAGACGCAGGTGTATTAGTAGTAGCAGCTGACGACGGTGTAATGCCACAAACTAAAGAACACGTGTTCTTATCCAAAACTTTAGGTATTAACCAATTAATCATCGGTATCAACAAAATGGATTTAGTTGATTACTCTGAAGACAAATACAACGAATTAAAAGAAGAAGTTTCAAACTTAATCAAAACCGTAGGATTCAACCCTGCTGAAGTACCTTTCATCCCATTATCTGCATTTGAAGGGGACAACATTACCGAAGCGTCCGGTAATACTTCCTGGTACAAAGGACCTACATTAATCGAAGCATTAGACGCTTTAAGCGCACCTGAAAAACCAACCGGTTTACCTTTAAGAATTCCTATTCAAGACGTTTACTCCATTACTGGTGTAGGTACCGTTCCTGTAGGAAGAGTTGAAACTGGTGTAATGAAAAAAGGTGAAAACGTTATCTTTGAACCTGCTGGAGCTTCCGGAGAAGTTAAATCT
>JBGUIU010000071.1:0-21824 GCA_045113275.1 Paludibacteraceae bacterium | reverse complement strand
TTTGGTCTCCTTCGCTTTTCCTTTCAATATCTACGAAGCAAACCCGCTCTTGGCTTAACCAAAAGCGGGTTTGTCGACAATCTGAAGGCAGATAATTAATTCATAATTATCTGCCTTTTGATATTATAGGAAATATTTTGAAAGCATCAGTGCTGTTATTATAATCTGAACATTGCAAGTATTGTTTGTACCATAGAGTCAGTTCTGGCTTTTATAATTTCTACAGTCCATTTTTCTTTGTTAACAACATCATCATTAAGGTTAAGCCCGTTACGATAGCCGATATATTTACCGCTGCTGTCTTTTCTGTCTCGTTTTTCTTCAAAACTCCTGTTGCTCAATGTACTGTTGTAGCCGGTGATAGTCAGATTTCCTAATGTATGTACATATAGTGCCTGATACTCCTGAGCTTTTGCGAGGTCTCCATCGGCAATCATGTCTATCCAAGTCTGCGGAATATTTGCTCCCTGGGGGAATATATGTTCTATACTCCATACAAACTGTTTACTGTCACGCTGACGCCACAAATCTACATAAGTTTCCTGGGTCATGCCAGATTTCGCAATCATACAGAGAATGAACCGGCAGGCACTGCTGTTTTCATCATAGACAGGCCCATGAAGTTTTTCCGCAAAGAATTCATCAGAAGCTGAAACACTGATTAATTTATTGCGCAGATTTTCATAAATTGCCGTTCTGTCATAATTATTCTGCTCAATTTCTTCTATGAAAGCCATGAACAGTCTGGTCAGGTCTCGTGTCGGTGGAGTATCTGTCATATTACGACGAATAAAGAAATTGATAAGCAGATGAGTCATCTTGATGACATAGTCATCATTTATGTTTAGGCTGGATTTGTTTTTATAAAGATACATTAAAAACAGATAGGATGGGGTGCCTTGAACACGCTGTAAATCTAAAAAGCATTCTTTTAGTTCAGATGAAAGAGATTCTGAATTTTTCAGTATTATAGAGGAGTAAATAGTGGAATTTTCAATGATTTCTTCCAGAAATTCTTTCGGATCCCGGGTTACCAGTTTCTCGTAAATGTCCAGCAGAGTAGAACGTGTTGCAATAATCCCTAAAGGATACATGCGCTCATCCTTACGGAATGGTGCATTTAAAGCACTGCGGAAAGCATTATAGTTCTGCCGGAAAAAGCGTTCCTGCACAGAATAGTCATCGCCCAGGTTGCCCAGAACTTCTCTCCAGCGTGTAAAGTAGTAATCAAGATTATCACCATCTGTAATATCCAGACGAGCCAACAGCAGGTTTTTGATAAGGTCAACCGATGTCAAAGGAGTGCCTCTGTTGTTTAGAGATTCGAATAAAGTATACGCATCCGCATGATTGGATACTTCTATCATTACAAGAATGGCGGTATTTACCTTTTCAAAAATCTGGAATAATGTGCGGACAGTCTCTTCCGCCCCTTCGGCATCAGCCTCAATACGCTTTTTGAAATAGTTGTAACCTTTCACAATTCTCCGCAACCCTGCGAAATTGGGCATGGCACGTTTAGGAATAACTCCTATTTTTGCCATTAATCCCAGATAGTCCTCCAGGTTATTGCCTTGAACCTGAGGAATAACACGAAGATCCTGGGTAGTTTTTTTCAAAACCAGTTTACGTTTTAATTGCAGTAAATCAGCCAACTGTTCATCATCAAGCTCTTCCTTATAGGTTGACAAAATGTCATAAAGAGCGGCAAGAAATAAGCTGATGGTAGTAAGTCGTTGTTGTCCATCAACTACTTCGAATTTTGGACTGAGGGAGTTTGTTGTTGAATTGATGCAAATGATGGAACCTAAAAAATAACCTTCTGCGTTCTCAACAAGATCATCATAGAGTGCTGCCCACTCTCTAATTCCCCATACGTATTCGCGCTGATATTTTGGCACTTCAAACACAGTCTTTGAGTCTGGATCAAAGATCTGGGAAATCGGATATTTGTTTACATTGATATTGTTAATATTCATGTTTTTTGCCCTTTATAATTCTAAACTACGAGTTTATTGATTTCACAGTTCTTATGTGCTAAAGTAAACACCAGAGGCGAGGGCTTCATTCATGCTGGAAATACTTGCTAGCGGTTAACTCCAGACTTTGTTCGTCTGAAGCTCTCGGAGATGCATTCTCTACCTTTTTTAGGAGCGGGTTGACGTGTTATATATCCACGTTTGGGATGTAGAAACACTGCCCGCTTTTTTTATTTTCAGATATCTCAGAATTCTGGCTTGATTGAGCAAACAGAAAATTCCATTTGGCGACAAATGATTCTGTTGCAAGCTTATCTTCTTCCGTGTTTGTCCACCAGCAATGGGCGCTTTCCCAATCTCCCATTATATTAACTATCGCTGGCTTATATGTTTTACTACACCTGACATTTTCAATTAAATGTAGCGGCACGTCTTCAACATAATATTGCTTTCCTCTGCTCAGCCCAAGTGCCTGTATCGTTTCTTTGTTGAATTCATAGTTGTATTCAAACCAAATCTTCCCACAGAGATATACTTTTGTTCCACCTCTAAATGCAGGTGTACCATAGCGGAGAATACCGTTATTGTCATAATGGGTTTTGACGATATTGCCGACAACGCAATATCGCCATATTTTTTTCTCTTTGTTTGTCTGTTCCATTGTTTTAGTTCATTTATTGACTGCGTTTATCATATTTCTTATCTGTCTCCAGTGTGAAAATGATTTCTATTATTGGGAAATACATAAGTATCATATATCAATTACTTCATATTTGCCGTTTTTGCTGTTTATCTTTTCCCATGATATTTTGATTTTTCTACCCATTTTAGGTCCATTTTGTACGGAAAGATAACAATAATTGTTGTCAGTTTTTTCGATAAGACCTGTTATACTCGTTCCTATCATTTTTACGTGCTTCCCTATGAGAGTAGATTTTCTATAAGGCAACGTTGCAGGCTGTGACGAGGAACCGCTACTTGAATGAGTTACGTCAGGGGACGAATTTGAAGCTGTTGTATTAGGCGAAATTATAGGATACATCGGTTCTTCAATATAATGTTCCCAAATAGATCCATCCTGACCGGGCGCACCCAGCGGTTTTATATCTTTTACAGGTATTGATTGAGTCGCTGTCGACACCTGATCCGTTTCAGACTGTAAAGTTTCTTGCTCCGCGGGAGGAGTATATGTAATGTGTTTATATCCGTTGGTAGTGACATTCCACAGATTATAAGTATCTCTGCTGAGCTCAGAAAGGAACATACTGGGTTCACCAGTAAATGATACGAACAGCTTTTCTTTAGGACGAGTGAATCCCACATAAACCAGTTTGCGCTCTGTATTGATTTTTGCTTCTATTTCACTTTTATCAGTTCCTTCCAGAGCAGTTTTAGCAGGGAATACTGATTTTTCAAATAGAGGAATAATCACGATGTCAAATTCAAGTCCTTTTGCAGAATGCAAGGTACATACCCTGACCTTTTTATAGAAGACACCTTTTCCTCTTTTGCCTGCTATCAATTGATAATCGATATCTCCTTCTTGCAGCCATTGTTCGATAATACTTTTTTCGTCTTGACTTCTATAAAGAATTCCGATGGTTATCCCATTTTCTGCCTGGTACTTCTTTATTACATTGACAATGTGCTTTTTTTCCTGATCAGACGATTCACAATTGTAAAATCTGGGTTTTTCACCGCTTCTGGTTGTTGCAGCAGGATCAGTGAATTCAACATCTGGATCAGATGCGTCTTTTTCTTTAATAATTCTATACAAGCTGCCGGCGAGCATTGAAATCTCTTTTGTGTTCCTGAAAGTGCTGCTCAAGCTTTTTGATGCTCTGCCTCGAATTTCAATGCCAAGATTACGAAGTGAGAAAGACCCGGAATAAATCTTTTGAGCAGAATCACAGGCTATTGTAATAGATTGTTTTGCCATTAACTTGGCAAATTTAATGATAATGGGTTGTAGATCCTGTGCCTCATCAATAAGAACATAGTCTGATTTACTGAAAGGATTTATTCTATTTGCATTTTGTACAAGAGCGGAGAAAACATCCAGCCTTTCCATCTCCCCGTTCTGTCGCAACAGGTTGTTATAGGCAGAGTATAATTGGAATGACACATTATAATCTGCATCACTGAATCGTAGGGAAGTCCCTCGGCCTGATCTTCCGCTCCTTTTGTATTCTTCGAGAGTTCGAATGTCGCTTCCTTTGATCCACTGCAACTCATCAGCCAGGGTTTCTTCAGGCAGATTAAGAATTCTGCTGTTAGGATACAGATTCTGAATCGCTTGCTTGGCTTTCCTGATATATTCCTGCCTCTTTTCAAGTGCATTTTTGGAAAAATCAAGAATAGGAGGATTTGGTCCCCAAATGCTGGAATAAACACTTAATGCAGCACTATCTAATGTAGAGACTTTAATAAACTCATTCTTTTCTAATGCAGCACCTACTGTTTGGCTCAAGTTCGTGACAAGCGCATTCGTATAAGTAAGGATTAATACTTTCCCTAGGATATGTTCCTTAATAGCCTGTTTTCTAAGCCTTAATGCCCGCTGCATGAGGACGATGCTTTTTCCTGACCCTGCGGTCCCTTTGATCAGGAGGTCGCTTCCCGGCAAGAAGTTGACACATTCCTTTTGTTCATCGGTTAAGGTCTTATCGCCTTCGTCCAGATAACTCAGCAATTCTTCCAGCTCAGATTTCGTCATTTCCCCGTTGCAGATAGGTTCACCCAATAGAGCATTTACACTTTCCGGGGTAAGAGAAATATCAGGAGATTGGTATTCTTCAGCCTCAGTACTTTTTCTGCTGTCAGATGCAACAGGTGCATCAGATTCTGCAATTGGTGAAGCGGTAATATTTTCTTCAGCAGATTCTGGATATAGGAATAGCTTCTTATCGAATTTTCTCTGAATATAATTGTCAAAATAACAATACCCAGTTGAATCCATGATAATGTACATGTATTCAATGCAGAAATCAGCTTGTGCTGCTGTGACGGAGTTGGATTCATGATTTGCTTTATTTCCAAGTTTTCTGACAGTGTCCATGCACTGCAGTACATTATTTTGGAATATTGAGCGGAATGTTTCATCAGCAAGCAAACTGCACAGAGAAGTATCAAACGGAAGCGTCAGTTCCTTATCATTTCTGTATATCCATTGAACAAGAATCTCAAGTGCTTTCCGACAGTTGATTACAGCGGAGTCAATATCGTCATGGCGATACTTTTCCGCTCTCTTCATACGGACAACAATGTCATGAAATTCTTGGATATCATCAAAGTGATCAAAATTGGATTTGATCATTATTCTGCCTCCAACTCTATGGGTAGAAAATGAATTTATTTATAAAGACTATACAATAGTACAAAAAACTTATTGACGTCAAGTAAACGTATATTCCCCAATCGGCAGACTTTCACCCGTAATAGTGATTACTCCAAGGATTTTACCGAGTTCAGTCTCTTCTCCAGAATTGGTTTTCTTGACTGTGATTTCCCGTACAATAATGTCTTTATCGGCATAACGCTTTTTGCCGCGCATATATTGCACATAGGAATCAGCAGTTTTATCATCAGCAAAATCAGCTATGAACTGATATCCTTTTGTTTCCCTGAATTTCCCAGCATCACAGATGTATATCCTTCTGCGTTTTTGAACATCACCATGATGTTCGGCAAGCCACACGCCAAAATCGTCATCTCGTTCTTCCGGAATGTTTTTTGCGGATGCAGTTTCATTCAGTTCCTGAAGTATTGTTTTTCCAACGTTGAGTGTATGGTCATCCCTGTTCACAAATACGATCTGCAGGGGATAGGCAGGGTTCGCTTCCAGGTAATCTTTGCATGCTGTCAGGGCAATTCTCCAGGCTTTTTCCATCGGATATCCGAATATACCGGAAGAAATGAGAGGGAAGCCGATAGAACGGCATCTTTTTTCTTTTGCAAGCTCAAGAGATTCCTGATAGCAGCTATACAGTTGTTCAGGTTCATTGCTGTGCCCGTCAAAGTAACGCGGCCCTACGGCATGAATGATGAATTTGTTGTTCTTCATGTTAAAGGCGGGCGTAATGACAGCGGAGCCTGTCCGGCAGTGGCCGATTTTATCGCAGGCATCCTGAAGTTGTTCATAGCCTGCTGCTCTGAAGATTGCTCCACAAACACCGCCTCCTGCCTGCAGCCCGCTGTTGGCAGCGTTGACAACTGCGTCAGTGTTCAGCTTCGTGATATCGTTTTTGTGAATTTCTATTGTTCCAATTTGTGAGATCATATTAGTTATTATCCTTATTGGGGTCATAATTAGTGCTTGCAGAATAGGAAATAGCAGGCTTTGTCGGGAAATCTTTTAATAACTGTTGAGCATACGAATCTGGTGTATAATTTGGTGGTAGCGGTCGAATCTGTATATCTAGTTTTTTATATTGCATCTCAAATTCAGTTGTTTCCATTTTCTTTTACCTAGTCTTTATGCGTTTGTGAGTGCTGCATTAACAATCATTGCACTTCCAGTGTGGTTTTCTACTATTTTGATTGCGTTAGAGTTTGAAAATGTATGCATATAGGTATGGTGAATTGTGAGTACACAATCTTGCAGATCTTTACAACCTTGAATCTCAGTGCTATCAAGTGTTTCTAATGGTGTAATTTTTAAACCCAAGTTAATACATTCGTCCATATGGATATGCTTTTCATGTGTAAAAGTAACTTTATGACTCCCAAGTTTATCAACAATTTTATGAGCGTCATCTCGAGGATGGTTATGATCACTTAACATGTTTGTGGCAAGCCAATCTTCAACCATAGAATTTGACCAAGTAATAGCTTTTTGGCAATCTCCCAAAAATGTTGGATGGTATTTAGAAATAATCATTTGCCAAAGAGGTGCAGATGCAGGATCCAATTTTATTTTATTTATTGCTGTATCAAATTCTTCAATTACCCCTGCGCATGACATCCCTCCAAACTGGGGGTCAATTGGACCAATATTTGATTGTTTTCCCATTACTATCTCTTTACATGATAAAGCTATCATGGTGCCAGCTGACATAGCAATTTGTGGAATAAAAGCCCTGATATCATTCCCAAAGATGGAACGTAGATATGCTACTATTGATTCTGTTGCAGCAGTGTTTCCCCCTGGAGTATGTAATAACAGATCAAGTCCTTTCGTTTTATCTAACCCGTATACAGCTTGCATTAGAGCATTTTTGTCGGTGTCATCAATTGCACAGTTAGGATTATTTTTCTGCAAGAAGCCAGAATAATAAGCAATAATATTTCTTCCAGTATATTCATGCATAATCCTAAGATATTTTCTTCGTATAGTATCTAGTGGGTTGTCAATTCTTGCTCCTTGAATTTCCGTTAAAACCTCACCCCAGTTAGGCATCGTTTTCCCTCCTATATTTTTCGGAATCCATTTTTAATAATATATATTACGATGGTATTATTCTTTACGCAGTGTTAAATGTATATATTATCTATTCTATAAAACTCCAAATCATTTTTTGCTCATTAGGTACCAGCCGGGAGCTCCTTTTGTCACCCTGCCGCCTTTTTCTGAGAAATAAAACTTGTATCCATGTTCCAGGCATTCCATCATGACTTTGTCAAGTGCATGATCGCCGACAATCCACAGAGCCCCGCCTTTCGGGCGCTTGTCACTGTATTGCAGGTTGTTCTTTTTTAAGATATCAAACAGAACTGAATCATCCTGTGATGATGCCGGCTCATTATTTATCTCTGGCATCATGGCCTGTCCAAAGCCGGCTTTGTGTTTTTGTTCCAGCTGAGAGAAATCGATTTCTTCTCCCTCTTTAAAACATTCCTTCAGGAGAGCCGACAGTACAAGGGCTTCATCGTTATTAAAAGATATTCCGTCCCCAGTAGAAGTATGATCCAGAGACCATTCTCTCAGGTCATACTGGAAAGGCCCATCATCTATAGAAACAATATTCAATTCTTTCTGCCAATTGCCTGTCCCGGATGAAATGGTACCAACAGGCATAATGATCCTGATATCTTTCATCGCGTTTTCTCCTTCAAAATTTGTGTTACTCTACGCCCAGAGCTTTAAACACTGCATCTTCAGCACTTTGATAGGGGATAATCTGGAATGCAGCCATCAGATCTGCAGGGACTGTTACGAAGTCTACCATGGACACAGCAGGTATCAGCACTTTCTTTGCTCCGTTGTCGAGACATACCTGAAGTGCATTGGCAAGCTCTGCAACTTTCTGGATGGAGCCGCTGATGCTGATTTCTCCAAGGATAGCCATTGAGCTTTGTACAGGCTTCCCGAGTGCAATCGAACTTAGTGCTACCAGAGTAGGGAGTGCAAGTTTACTTGTCATTCCAAGCCCCTGCAAATCCTGGTAATTGACGAAATAGTCTTTTCCGTTCATATCAATTGCACCGCTGATATGATGCCCGTTTGCTTTCAGGAAGTTATAGGCAATGTTGCAGGCCTCCTTGCATTCCCGATCACCGCCTATACCGGTGTGAGTAAACTTCCCGTTACCGGAAAGCATTTGTAATTCAAGCCTAAACACACCGATCATGCCGGACTTCCCGTTGGAAACGGTATATACCTGCCCAGGATTGCAAATTCCTTCGGGTATGAGTTTTCCGCCTCCCTGTTCTGGAACAGAGACGTAATGCTCTTCAAAAGTTTCATTATCGATGTATGAGAAGTTTACATCGTAGAATTCCATTCCACCCAGTTTTTTCAGCTGCTCTTTGACTCTGCGGCGCATTTCGAGTGCTATCTGGAGGATCTCTTCCACTTCGTCTTTTCCAAAATTACCGTCAGGGTAGACCAGCTTCAAAAGCCCGTCCATCGTTCTCCTGACTGCAATGGTATCACGCTGGTTGAGGTTTTTGCCAAGACGATAATACTGATCCAATGCATCGCCATATTGTTCTTTTCTCAATTCCCGTACAAATTCGGCAAAATAGTCCG
Organism: Paludibacteraceae bacterium; assembly: GCA_045113275.1. Lineage (GTDB taxonomy): Bacteria > Bacteroidota > Bacteroidia > Bacteroidales > Paludibacteraceae > UBA1181. The sequence goes on along the minus strand of JBGUIU010000071.1, from coordinate 12,875 downwards.
TGATAAATCCAAAGTCATTGGTAAAATGCTCCGGTCGGAACTTCGGGATTTCCCAGCCTGGGAGATAACAGTGAATACGGTCAAGGAAAGCCGTGTCCAATCCCATTTCAGGAGGGAAGGGATCAAATAGGCTTGATGTTTTCAGCAGCACATCCACACTCTGGTTGATATTGCCGACGAATACCATGGAAGCCGACGCGGCTTTTTCTTCTTTCCCTCGGGCAAAGGAACCGGAAGCCATGTAGTCTTTCATGATCTGTACGCCGTCTTTGTCCTTGAAGCGGATACCGGCTACCTCATCAAATGCAACGCAATCCCATAGGCCGACAAGCCCGACCGTCTTTCTGCCCATGTTGTAGAACAGGTTGGCAACCGTGGTTTGTCCACCGGAAATAAGGATGCTGTTGGGGGAGATCTCTTTATAAAGGTGGGATTTGCCAGTGCTTCGCGGTCCCAGTTCACAAAGGTTGTAGTTGTTTTCAATCAGAGGCACACAACGCAGAAGAAGCAGCCATTTTTCACGATAGGAGAGCTCATCCGGTTCCATTCCGATAGAACGCAGGATAATATCAATCCATTCTTCCTTCGTAAAAGCCTTACGGCCTTCTTTCAACTCTCCGATATCGATATGCGGCATCTGGATAGGATTCAGGTTGACGATGGAGATAGGGAAGTCACTTCCGAAGTCATCGTCTGCTCCGCCTTCATATTCCAGGCGTACGATGCACCAGATTCCTCCGCAAAGCAGACGGTCATATTTTTCCGGATATTCCTCCTCAATTGGTACACCCGCGAGTCCGAGGTTGGAGAAATCAGCAAGATACCGGTCGTGCTTGAGATCCAACCGTACTGTTACCATATCAATTATCGTATGGCTGCCGTTTCTTCTGAGCACGGAGAGAATCTTCTGTGCCTCATCCGGCCGGACAAAGTTATCCGCCAGAATCCTTTTTACGGTCTGGATACCGGATTGGATGACTTCATCATCATCAGAGCTGCAGTATTGCCCTAAAAGGAATTCTAGGACGTAAACAGGTACGTTCGCCCCTTCCTTGATCTTTTTGGTTAGATCTTTTCTGACGATTTTTCCGTCAAAATGCTCTCGAAGCTTCTCTTTGATTTCTTCTCTTGAGCTCTTTTCAAACGAATTTTCTTCAAACATGTTCTTCACCCTTATCAGATACTGAATCCGAAATCTCCGGCAAATGCCAGATCCATAATTACTTCACGCCGAATTGCTTCTGCGCCGGTCTTTTCTTCTGTGGCAACGAGATAGTATTTTTTGTTTTTACTATAAGCCTGGTTCTTGAAAGTGAATTTCAGGCTAAATGTTCGTTTCGCAGCTTCCGGTTCTTTGCTGGCTGCCTCATACAGGTTTTCACTCGAGATGGGTTTCCCCTCGGAATCGACAAAGCAGATCCTGTATGTTGCCGGCTTTACCGTGTCACTGACAGCTTCCCGCTGGAGGAAGTCAAGCTTGATATTGGAGTTGGTGATTTTGCTTGTCAGGCTGATCAGATCAATTGCAGCATTCGTTGTTGCAACCCTGCTTCTCTCCGCCCTTACTTCAATCACGGGGATGATCATCTCCTGCGGGGAGCATCCGCCATGCACATAATTCAATCCGCTTCCGGGAGTCTTAAATACATCGCTCCCCATCGGTGTGCAGACATATCTTGTTTCATCCGCATTTTTCATATAAGCACTCATCGGGATGGAGACCACGCCGGGGAGGTTCAATGGGTTGTCAGTAATAACATAGCGCTTGCCTGCATTCCCCACACCGCTGATTTTATCGGATTCATTCAGCTTGTCCCGCTTATAGATAAATCCGTGATCTGCCGTAACAATAAAGTGATGTGTGTTTCCGCGTGCATTGATGTCTCGGATCAGCTTGATAATTTCAGTGATCGCCTCTTCTGCAGCAACAAACACTTCATTCTCGGATGCAGGTTTGTCTCCACGTGCATCAATCTGGTTGTGATAGACGTACACAACATCTCTTCCGGTAAGGATTTCCCGCATGTTTGCCTGGCTGCTGTTTTTGAGCTCATCAAACTGGACGCAGCAGCTTTCCGGTTTTGCTGTTTTCAGAATGGCTGCCCGCTGCTTCAGGTCTGCACAGGGCATTCCGTCACACTGTACGTTATAATTATTATCTACACTTATAGTTTTGTGGGGGAGGAGAGCAGCCATACCCATGCTTGTGATGGATGGCAGCACACTTTGCATGGAAGAGAGTTTCGCTTCACAGCGTTCGTCTTCCTGCAGTCGTTCATACAATTCTACACCGATCTCATAGCGCATTGCATCGGAGAGAATTACGACTACTTTTTCTTTCTTGTGCTGTAAATAGTTGGTGAAGAAGTCCAGTTGGTTATCCAGTTGTGTTTCACCGTTCTCCTCTGCAAAACTGACACTCCAGTTGGTGGTGATATTGTTCAGGAAGACATTGGTATAGATGTTCTCAACCAGTTCTCTTAGGTTTTCGAAAGGAGTGCGATCCTCTAGCTGGTCATAGCTGGTATAGAAATGCCGGTATTTGCGATCTACCAGATAGTCTTTTGTAATATAGGTTTTTGCAATTCCGACGACATTACTTGACGGAGTAAATAGGCCTGGAGAAACGAGAGTAAATGCATTTTTCAGGACGCAGTATTCGTTAGTGAACTTCCTACCGAAATGCATCTTTTCTCTCAAGGAGCATATCTGAGGGATAGTATTGCCGTTTAATCTGGCTTCGATATCTTCTGCCTCCAGCCGCTCTATCATCCAATGAATGAGCAATTTATCAACGCCGGCAAATGCGCAACAGTCAAGCAGATCCTCCGGATTCATGGCATGGAGTACCGTTTCTGCATCCAGTGTGGCATACATCTGTTCCGAGAGCCTGTCAAAAAGCTCACCGTACAGCACGCTGTTCATCATGTTATCCATAAAAGCAAGGATATTGCCCGGCTTATAGGATACAAATTTCTGCCAGCGGTGCGGAATATCTGTGCGAATCGTCCTTTGGGTATAGGTGACAAAGAGTGTCATAGCCAGCTTTTCCAGAGTCGGTTCAGAGTCTGTATAGCCGAAAACACTGTCACAATGCTGCCAGAAGGCTTTATCCAGTCCGTATTTTGCAAATTCTGTAAGGTATTTGTTTTCTTCAGGGTTGTCATCAGACAACACATAGCGGACAACATCTTCGAAATATGGTGTTTTGCTTCTGCAAAGCACACTCATCATAGCATCCTCAACGATACTGTCAGTGAATGTATCCAGTTCAAAAGCAGTAAACGCCTGCGTACGATCTTTATTGTTGAAGAAGGTGATGTATTTCTGAATTGCCGGTTTGAACTTGATAGGTATGCCAAGCTCCAGGCAGAGCAGGGAAGCCCTGTCGGCATAGAATTCCCTGGAGTACCGGATGGTATCAGCCAGGTGGTTTTCCCGGATGTCCGGTTTTGGGAAAGGGGCATAGATCAGGTAGTTTGTTGTAGTATCCTGCCGCTCCAGAAAATACTTGATATAAAACTGATTGTCTTTCTCCAGATGAAGAACCTTCGCATTAACCAGCTCAAGCGTATCGATATCTTCCTGAAATTCAGCATTCGCATCGTACCAGAAGATGAGTTTGCGCAATTCTCCGGTAAATTCTTCATTCAGTTTATCTGTGATTTGTTTAAAATTCAGCTCTGCCATAATCCTTAATCTCCCGGTTAAGAGTGTTGTATATAGCCATATAAAGCTTATGCTTTATTCATATTCTCCTTTGATATTACCTTTACAGCGGCTAAGTGCTTCTTCATAAGAAATTTCTACGATTCCAAATGCAGGAGGGTAACTGCGTCCACACCAGACACCTTCTCCTGTCCAGCAATGATCCATATAGTAAAAAGCTTTGGTTTCATCATCAAACTTATACAAATGGCCCAGGTCATCTTTTGATCGTGAATAATAATGTATCATTATCTTTGCCTCTCGTTAGATGAGTATCTTCATATTCTCTAACCTGCTCATAATAGCTTTATTCCATTATTACAATGTAATTGTATTCCTTTGAAAATTCGTTGAAGGTGTGCTCTGCAGATAATAAAATCTCATTAAGCTCTTCATTAATAATACCTGTAACATAACGGTCCTGCAGTTCCGGTTTTTGAATAAGTGTCCATTTAAGCTGGGAAAATGAATATTTGGCAAATGCCATCCATTGTGGATAGTTAATTGCCATTGGATTCTGAGTGAAATAAACTTTTCCGGCATTTACTGCTGTCGCTGCAGCATGGCCAATAAAGAGCATAGTTGCAAGTTTCGGATGCTTTTCTCTATTAAGCGAAACCGGAATAGAATCCTTGACGGGATGTCCTTCTTTTATTCGTTTTATTGCATATCCAAAACGTACCACTGCCTCAACAAGCATTGCCGGGACAGACGTTGAGCAGAAATGAATAAAATCATATCCTTCGTAGTACATACCTTGGACAATTTCTGCAATAGTCTGATCTTCTTCTCCGAGACTTCCAAATTGAAGCAGATTAAACAGACTCATTAAGGGAACCGGTAAGCCCATAGACGTTGTGATGTCAGATTTGAAATGAATAATCTGCTTCAATAGAGCTTTGAATATATCACTTTCTTTTCGATCCGAATAGATTTCCATTACCTGGGAAACGATGCGACCCTTTTTATCGATGGTCGTCATTCGGCCGGTCAGGATATCTATTACACCGAAAACAAATCCTAGGAGGGGATCATGCCCAAGAGATAAAAGGCGATGATAATATGCGGATAATCCTTCCACATACTCGATAGTGTTACGATTATCCTGTGCATCAAATGGGACTTTGCTCACCTTTGAGTTAGCAAGTTTCTCCATTTCAGCTTCCGGGAATCGTTTATCAAATTCTGAGCGTATGAAATTCGATAATGTTCCTGCTGAAAGACCTGCTGGAGTCTTCTGCGGAATACCGACCATCAAAATATCAACTGCTGCTCCAAGCAATCCTGCAACAGCACTGATAGCTAAATCATACTGATCTAACCGGTGGAGAACTTTATAGTCCTGATTCATCTGTCGAATAGCAGCACTGTTCTGCTGTAATTCTTCAGCGGAAAAAAGATTTTCCAACTCTATGTTATTGCCTACAGCTTGCTCTGCTTCATTGCATAACCGTTCCCAGGAAGGTACAACCATAATAGGCTTTGTATTCTGGTAGTTTATAACTTTTGTCGGCAATTCATAGCCAAGTTTTTTCAGAATCTCTTCAGTTTCAGATATGCGAATGTTTGTTCTTTGAATATCAGGAAAGTGTATTTCTTCCAATTCCCGGCTCTGATAGAGAAGCACGCTATTCAGTTGTTTCTCTATTTCTGTATACTGATATTTACTCATGCTATTCCAAGATCCTTTTGCAAATCTTTGATAGCTTGGGTAAGCAGGATATTTAAACTTTCAAGATAATCTACTCTCTCTTTGCTTGCTTCTGCTTCATTCTTGAGGGCTTGTATTATCGCTTCATGCTTCCGGAGCGCCTCTTTATAAAGGCGTTCTTTCTCCTGCCTTAGTTGTTTCGCCTTAAGGTGAGAAGCAACCCCAACTCCCCCTGCAGCGAAAAGAGCTACCGGAGCTGCCAGAACGAATATTCCTGCTACCATCCCTCCACCAACAATCGCTCCAGCTGCTGCAAGTCCGGATGTAATGCCTGCCGCAGAAAGCCCAACCGTACCTAGCCCATATAGAGCTGCAAAGGAACCGACACCGCCTATTCCTGCGCCGAGTGCTCCGGCAAGTACTTCGGGGATGGCGCTTTCCCGGATAGTTCGATGGCTGTCGTTTAAAGCATATGCTGCCTCATTTACAACATTTACGACCTGCTGTAAAGATTCCACACTTTGGAAAACCATCTCTTTTTTTCTTTTCTTGTAGGAGGTCTGAGACGCCTTCTTTGATTTTCCTGCTTTATGGTTTTTCTTGTCAGAATCTTTACCCATATCATGTCACCTCGCTATTTTTACAGACAGAGTTGAACTGTGAAATGCATATGATAAGTTTATCTTGGATGTTTTATCGTATTTTTTAATCGCATTCAACATATTTTAACAATGAATCACAGATTTCAACCGGCACAGTGTTGGGGGAAGTCCTGTAAATTTTACCTGTAAGAGAATCTTGCCATATTGAAATGCCATCGATATCAAGTCGCTCAATAACATACCAATTTTGAGGTACATTCTCAACAAAACTCCTCTCCGATTCGGTTACTTGAACAACATCGATCGCAGGAGCATTCGAAATACCAGTTAACTCATGCCCATAATATGTGGCAGCTCCGAGTGAAGATAAATATTCCCTATATTCTGGATAAAACTTGAGTCCTAACTGTTTTTCAGCAGCTTTAATTGAGAAATCATCAGCACCGCTTAAAGAAATAAAACTATCTTTCTGCTTGAGGGTAGAAATAAGATCCATAGTTTCACACTCCTTTAGACATTTTTAATATCGCCTGCCACAAAGCTTGCTTCTGTGCTTTCCATGCCTCTTCGGCTATATCTTTACCTGTTTCTGCATAATGGAGAATGCTGTAATTCGTTTTCGCATGGTGCTCTGCATTGGTGAGAATAGCCAGTGGGGAATCGGCTCTTTGCCCGATATGATGCAATTCATATGGCATGCCAGTTGGGTCTATCGGAGCAAGCCCGTTTGCTACCCTCTGGACATTCGACCGCCCATAGCTATCCACAAGCGTCCAGTCTATTTTTCTTAAAAATGCCCATGTTCCATCTGTTAATTGTGTTGGGATAAGGTTTGCATTTTTGTAAATCGCATATTCATCATATGAATGGAGTGCTTTTATAGCATCTAACGGCCATTTTGATTCTCTTTGTATTATAGCAGCTTCTTTCATTGATAGGCCGTTAAGAGTAGCGCCCTTTAAGGCTAGTCCTTCATTTATCCCACCGGATACTGCACCGATGATAGCGCCCCATTTAAATCCTTCGCTTGCAGCAAGACTTCCTGCCTTTATTGCTTCATTAAAATCATGTGTCTGATAGCCTCTTGCAAGGCTAGCCGCTATGAAACTGATGGCACCGGATTCAAGAGCAAATACTGTTCCGGTGGAAGCTGACGCAGCAAAAATCATGCTTACAGCAGGTGCTATGCCACCTGTGGCAGCAGATACAGTCACGCAGACAAGAATAACCCCACCACCGATGGCAACATTTTTAAGAACCTGGTCATATGTGTCATCGTAGACTTCTTCTAACTCAACAACGTCAGTCTGTCCATCCTTTCCCAGGGTGAAGACATATCGCTTACCCTGAAACTCCTCTTCGAGTTCTTCCAGAGTGTAACCGAAAAACAGATTAGACTGGGTGTTATATGCAAGCTCATTCAGGTATTCCTGAGAAAGATAAACAGCCTCGACTTTTTCAACAAAGTATTGGTCGCTATCCAGATTGATGATCAGTTCATTGTAAACAGTATTCTCAACGTATGAGATCAATTCAGCATCGTCTAGTCCTTTAAATGATATTTGGTCAGATTTCTTTTCTTCTGCATGAGCGGAAGGAGATGTAAAACCCGAAATCAAAAGCACAAAGCTCAGAATGAATGCAAGCACTCTTTTCATTTCGTATCACATCCTTCCGTTTTTCTTTTTCGTTGAGACAAAGAAAACAACTGCAACAGCAATAATAACTCCTATAGTCAAATAGACTGTATATTGCCTCTTATCCGGTTGTTTTTCTCCGGCTTTATTATTTATAGATATGTCATTTTTATCCGTGGTAAAGACTTCAGAATTAATTGAGTTTGCAACTCCATCAGACTCCTGCGTGGTAGATGATTCATTAACAGTAATATCGGGGTTATTCGGTGCCATGGTGACTACAGGTTCAGATGTGATAATCGCTTCTGCCGTAGCAACCGGAACAGGCTCAATGATTGTTCCGTCTTCATTTATTGTTGCCCCCATAGCTATTTTATCTCTAATCTCACTGATGGGGAGACCGGTTGCTAAATAAGCCTTGAGAATATTGTTTTCACCGACATATATTTTTTTTGTGGTAAATTTTCCGGTGTATTGATTTGTTACGGTTATAGTATAGATACCTTCATCTTTAAAGGCATCACCGTCTTTAGCCAGTGCGTTTACTCTGACGTCTTCACTTAGACCTGTTGCACCGTCTTTTAATATTTCTCTTGTATAATAAAGCTGCAGGTATTTTGAATTTGCCAGATCTAAATAAAAACCGTTAGGTGTATTCGCGTTATTATACAGTTCAGATGTTGTGGAGATATCCCGAGGATAAAACATGCTGTTTGCATTTCTGACTTTAAATTTGAAGTAAATTCGATAATGTGCTTGCTCCGGCAAAACAGTTTTCCCTAAGACTTTTGTCTTGTCATAGTTAATGCCATAGTCAAGGGCAATTTCATAATCGCCTTCTTCAAAAAGATTGACCTTGGTGTTAGCCCCAACTGTAGCAGAGGCTTCCAGATAGTTTGTATAAATGATCGGTTTTTCCTGAATATTCTCGTAGTTCGTTTTACGAACGATCAACGCACCGTGGCCAAAATCGATTGTTGGCGTTTCGAAAAATTGATCATAATCTTTGGTGCTGTCTATTATCGTTTTCTCTGGCTCTCCATTTAATGCATTGATATCTTGCAACAGATTAAACCAGAGCGTTACCTGATCACCAACATTTTTCAGAAAGATTATTTCATTATCAGCATCTTTACGAGTATCAGTGTATCCGCTGATGAAAAACTGCCCGAGTTCCCACCCGTAATGCGGATCTTTATTGGTTATTGAAGAGACGGAACCAAAGTATCCCTCATATTTTTCAGTTCTGTTTTTTGAGCCGAGGTTATATTTCTGTGTTTGATCATTATTTGTTGAAATTTGGGCAGTTTCATCGTAGACATAGAATTCATATACTTCTGCTATTTTTTTAGTTTCATTCTGCTCTACATCTACAAAAACAACTTTTTTTGAGTCAATTTTCCTCTGAACTTCGTATGAAACAATAATTCTGTAATAACAACCGTTTGCCATTTGGATATCGGTTGTAGTATAGAAGGGATCAGACCTGTTGGGAACGGAAGCGAAAGCATTTGTCTCTGTATAGTCAGTTACCCATATTTTCCCATCCTTTGAAGTCTGCAGAATTATCGCACCTTTCAAAATCTTTTCATCAAGTGCCAATAGATCTACAGTTTTACCCTTATCATCTATAAGATGCCATTTTTCTTCAGAAGCATTCAAAAGACTATCATTATAGGCATAAGTAATTGAAAGCCCTTTTTCTTTACCGTCATATTTTCTTTTTACAGAGATAGAAGGAGTCTTATTATTTTCGGATTCTTTATAAATATCTCCGCTGATCGTAAGCGTACCAAATGCCTTTTCCTTTGAATTCTCTGAGGCAGTTGAGAAAGGATATAATTCTTTTTGATCAAACGAGTATACTGTTCCTTCAATCTGGAGTACTTTCTCCTTCGCATAGGCAGAGATAGGGGTAATATTTTCAATGACTAAGATAAAAGAAAGAAACAGTATTATAGCAAGTATCAACGATATACTTTGGTTTCGCAGAGCAAATCTATTCTCGTGTTTCATTTGTATGCAATCCTTTCCCTCGGGAACCATTTGAAAAATCTGTTTAAGCATCCAGAGCTTATTGTTCCTTTATTCCTTTGCCATGATGTTTTTGGAATCTGCCAGGATTTCACAGAATCTGCCGTCTGTTCCGGTTTGTACCTTGCGGTAATTCTTCTTTACACCGTCATCCAGGTCGATATCAATCCGGCTTAAAGCAATATGAGCAACCTTTGCATCATAGTCTTTGCATTCTTTCAATTGCTTTACCAGCTTTTCCTTCCGCTTTGTTGCAGCTGCAATCTCACGGTTGTTCATGCTGTTGTCGATCGTCTCCTGGCAGTTATCAATCTCTTTTTCATAGACTGTCTGCATCTTGTGGAGATATTCCACACGCATATTACCAACGGTATCTGCATTCCACCGATGCATATATACAAGAGCTTTGAATCCGTTCTGTTTTCCGGAATCGAACAGCCAGTAGATCGGCCGTTTTCCGGAACCTGTTACGGAATATGTCTGGCAATGATCTTTGAAAAAGTCATTCAGAAAATACTGGCGGATGGTATCCCGAGGTGTTTTGCTTTTATCTCCGAGTGCTTTTGCAATAAAAGTCAGATTCTCTTCCAGCGTATCCTGCCCATATACTGTACGGATAAAGTTAACAAATTGCCCGACAATATCGTCGCGGAAATACTCTTCATCAGTGATGAGAATGCAGTTATCTTCATCAGGAATGAAAGTGTTATATTTACTCGCATCCCAATCTCCACCGGCATAAACAAGCCCAGATATATCCAAGGAATACCGGCCAAACATGCAGCCAACAGCATAAGAAATCAGAGATTTAATGTCACGTTGGAGATCTGCTTTACGAACAGTTACATCTTTTTCTTCCACCTCAGGCGTCAACTCAGCCTGCAAGTCATAAAGATCAATAAAAATGCGATTCAGTTCTTCTTCGTTTGCTTTGAGTTGATTAAAACGATCCTCACATTTACTTGCCCAAGCCCTATGGAAGTCTTCTATTCGATATGCGTAATTATGATCAATGGAATAGATGGGCAGCATAGGATGTCGCTGGAAATTCCAGGAGTTTTCAAACGAATCCCAATCAGCTTTTGATAATCCCAGGCAATTATCGACTATCTTTCCTATTCTTATGTCGTTCGTTTCTATTAATGGTAATGATGCAATATGACCTGATTCATAGTTTAGTGTAGGGCTTAAAGCAGATAAATACATTAAGGCAACTACAGAATTTAAGAATGCAAGAATAAAACTTTCACGCTTGCTTTCAACAATTGCCTTAGCACCACTACCGAAAATGGCATTATCTGCTATCCGCATTGATGGTTTTCCACTTGAAATCCCAGACCAAGTAATAATTCTCTTAAAATAGCACTCTGTGTTAAATAGTCTTCTTGACCAACTTGTAGTATTAGGATCCTTAGGATTGTGTGTTACCCACCACTTTATTTCTTCCCCATCATTTTTCCAGTTAACAACGTATTCTAAGTTGCCATACCACTTTCTGTACTCACCCCCCTTTGCCAAGGGAAACCATGTGCAATATGATTCTTTTACCTTATCCATGGATGCTACATTAGTGGCTATTGAATTTCTGGCAACCTCAAACCACACTCTTAGAAATCTATTATTATCACCTGTTGTAAGTCCACCGCGAACGATCTCATCTCTACCGAGTCCTGGACAACTCTCAAAGTAATTTATTGCATCATCACATATCCAATACGATACGGGTTTCCCTGGAATCTTTTCAAAGTTGCCGGTTGTCTGCTCATAGTAAAAACCACATAGATGGTTGTTTATTGCTTCAAGAGCCTTTTGGCGTTGAATCTCCATTCCACCTTTGAAATCTGTCAGGCGTAAGTATGTGCCTCGTTTTCCATAAATAGGGCTATTTTTGAAAGCAAATGTACATACGGGAACGGTAGCTTCTTCAAATGCGGAATATTCGAATTGAATAAGTGTCTCGATTGTACATTCATCAAACAGATATTGGCGAAGATTTTCATAGCTCTGTATGAACATCCAAACATAAGGAGTAAAATAGCTACAGTAACCAGTTCGTTTTGCCATTTCAGAACCACGAACAATAAAGGCCGAAAAGAAATCGCTTTTATAATCCTCGTACCGTTCTTTTATAAATTGTACGAGCTTAGGATTCATATTGCTTGCACCCATATATGGAGGATTGGTCACAACTACATCATATTTCTGTCCCATGATACGGGCTTGGCGGAGAAGGGGAGTGATGACTTGAATGCACTGCTGGATCTCAGCCTGAACCAGTAGGTTGCTGATTTCAGCTTTAGATTGGAGTTCAGCAAGTTTTGCTTCCAGAGCATCAAGCTCTTCAGATTTGTAGCTGACATTGAGGATACTGCCGTATTCTTCCGCATCGGTGAAGTCTGTGATAAGGCGTTTGCCGAGCTTTTCCAGCTCTCCAAGCTGCTTCAAGCAGGAAGATGAACACGGAGCGGGATTCTTTACGGCAATCAGGTTAGGCATAATGCCTTCATTAAAAATGCGGCGATTGTATTGCCTCGCCTTCATCATCACGGCGAAGTAGGACAGCTGGTATGCACGGGTGTCAATGTCCATCCCGTAAATGTTATTCTGTAGTATGTATTTTGCAGCTTCCCGCTGCGTATAGCCGTAGGCCAGATAAATCTGCATGAATACGTCAAAGGCATACACAAGGATATGCCCGGAGCCCATGCAGGGGTCGATGAACTTGATATCTTCCGGACTGAGTTTTTCGTACTCTGTTCGGATTTCGGCGAGCTGTACCTTCACTTCAGGTTCCTGCTCAGCTTCTTCCAGATAGTACTTCCAACTGGCTTTCAGTTCATCATTCGGATGGCCTTCTACCCAAAGCCGGCCAAGGCTGTTCTCCACCATGTATCGGACTATCCAATCCGGAGTAAAAAGTTGGGTTGCAGCAGGAATGTCTTCTTTGCAAATTTTGATATTTTTCTTCTGCTTTGCAGCCACTTGTTCTTTTAAATCCGAGTTGTAATACTGATACAGCCAGCCAATAATTTCGACTTGACCTTCCTTTTCCACGTTGAAGTCATCTTCACTGATGTCATGGGTAAGGTGATAGACAACACCGTCTTTGTCAGTGAAGGAGATGGTGAGCAGCAGCTCCGTATAGTCGGAAATCTGTTCAAACAGGCTGGGCAGGATTTCGCTGAGTTTGTTGCACTGTTTGATAAAGAGCATACGGAAAAGATCATCCAGCTTGTTTTCTTC
>JBGUIU010000070.1:0-2143 GCA_045113275.1 Paludibacteraceae bacterium | reverse complement strand
GACCTCTTTGTGAGATCCTTTGAATGAAAAAATTAGTATTGATTGGAGTGTTTAATCGAGTTTTTCAATCAGGCACTGGTGATCCTTTGTCTTTGTGCTGTAATTGATTCCGACAATAATGATATTCCGATATTGTCCGATATAACGTTTGAAGTATTCCTGCGATTTAATCTGGGCAATGGCTTCCTGAGCAGAGCCGTCATATTTAAACTCAATCAGAATCAGCGGTGCTGTTCCCTTAATTGCAGGTTCATATATAAGATCTGCTCTGCCTTTGCCTGCCTGTTCTTCTCTGCGGGAAATATATTTCCCAAGAGTTGACCACAAAAGGCCTGTCATCACACAATACGTGAGGGATTCTTCATCATTGTAGTCAAGGAGTGTTACTGCAGGAGAATTGTGAACATCCTGAATCAGCGCAGCTGCGGTTGTTCCGTCTAGTTCCAATATGGCTTTAAGCAGATTTTCTGAACGTTTTATAGTCTCCATTCGTTCGTACCATTCCTGCTTCCTGATGATTCCCATCAATGCCCTCTTGATTTCCTTGTTCGGAACATAAGCCAGCTTAAGGTCTTCATCCTCACCTTCAGCCAGATCAGAGCATCCTAAGTATCCCAGACACACCAGAAGGCTGAAGACATCGTCTTTTTCCTCTATGGTGACCATATCATTCTGAAAATTACCACAGTCGAACTGAACTCTTGCACCTTCGATTAAATTCATGATGTCTTTTTTTATGCCGTCAAAATCCATATTAATCAGGCGAACAACTTCTTCATTAGACGATGTTTTACTCCAATAGCTGATACATTCATTTCTGGTTACGGCCTTACATACGGAATTAGGGTTGTAAATATCAACACCTTTGATTTTATAACCCTCATACCATTCCTTTAAATCCTTATGTGACACTTTACAGTTAGGTGATTCAACAATTTTGGCAATCTCATCTTCGGTAAAACCAAAGTATGGGGCATAATCTCCCGGAGAAAGCATGTTATATTCATCAAAGCCGTTAAGCGCAAACTGAGAGTTGTATTTTTTGATCGGAAGAATACCGGTAAGGTAAGCAAGGGCAAAGCTGGCTTGACCCTTTTTACCTTTTAGCAACCCCCTCAAAAAATCAATAAAGGATTCCTGCAACTGGGTATTATTGCGATAATCACGGTAAATCAAATCCCACTCATCCATAATAAGAATAAATTGTTCTTTGGTGTGGTTACAAATTACCTTTAATGCTGATGACAGATTTTTTTTACCTACTTTTCTGCTCTTGCTGAGTAATTCAGCATAGTTCTTATTTTCTTTAAGTTCTTCGATTACTGAGTACTGTAGATAATCGACAATCGTGGTAACTCCTTTTACCTGCAGATCTTCATCTTCGGTATAAGCGATGTAGTCATCTCTGATGGAGTTCATATCGATATAAATAACATCGTATTTGTTGAGATGCGTTTCGTAACTGGCATTATAGTCATTGTCCGTTATTTTTAGGCCATCGAAAATCTTATGTCCATCATATCCTTTGGAATAATAAGCCAAAAGCATATCGGCAGTGACAGTTTTTCCGAATCTGCGGGGACGAGTCAGAGATAGTAATTTTCCATCGGTATTAAGGAGTGTATTTGTATGGCTGATAAAATCGGTTTTATCAACAAATATCCTGGTATCTTTTGCTTCAACCAAATCAACAAAAGAATTACCTTCAACAGGATTTATAATATCACCCATGACTTTAACCTCCCCGAAATTCATGACATCACCTTTTAGCACAGCACAGAATTTTGATCCGTGATATGCAATTGAACTTAAAAGGCGCTGATGTCAAAACCTTGCTTTCTGCCATCTAATTTAACGACTATACACGGATTATTCAACATTTATCTGACGTTTATCCGCAAAGTATTAAACCGATATGCATTTTGTGTCATCGATATTTATCTTAAGGTTTGCACCCATAGTCGCAGCAGAGGAGGAAACAGCGTCCTTCATGGCTGTCATATCTTCGGCAATTTTGCTGAGCGACTCCGTCAGAGCAGATGTGTCGGCAGAAAGTCTGACGGTGCTGTCGTTCATTTTGAAACTCCTGAAAATAAAAAAGGACCTCTTTGTGAGATCCTTTGAATGAAAAAATTAGTATTGA
>JBGUIU010000069.1:0-14283 GCA_045113275.1 Paludibacteraceae bacterium | reverse complement strand
ACCAAAAGAGTTACTTGCACCATTCCGAACACCGTGACACATATTGGTGAGGCAGCTTTTCTTGATTCTGATATTACCAGTATTGAGATTCCAAACGGTGTAAAGGAAATTGGAAATGACGCATTTAATAGATCCTCATTAAAAGAAGTGTCGATACCCCAAAGTGTGACTAAGATTGGAGCTTTTGCATTCTATAATTGTAACCTTGGTAGCGTTGTAATTCCTAATTCAGTAATCAGTATAGGAGATTATTCATTTTCAATGTGTTCTTCTCTTAAAACTATCACGATAGAAAACGAAGAACCGCCGACTGTAGAGGAACTATTTCTTAGAACTCCTATTCAAACCATCTACGTCCCTGCAGAGAGCGTGGAAAAATACAAAACCGCAAAAGGTTGGAGCAAGTATGCGGATAAGATTAAGGCGATAGAGAAATAGTCATGGACGAGAACAAAACTTTAGATAAAATCATAGCTGCCCTAAAGATCGCCGAAAAGGAATTTCTCGAGAAGAAGGCAGCCAACAATGAGACGATCATCCTCTCAGATAAGGACGGCAAGATTATTGAAGTGCCGGCTAAGGATTTGCTGTGAGGGGATCGAGATAAGGTGAGGACATGTGTGAGAAATGAATTTAATAATTAGTCTGACCTTGCAAATTGCACTACAAAAGTGCAGAAAAGCATCAAAAATTGCACTTTCGTGGTGCAATTTTAAGGGCGGTAGATTGGGAATATTTATGAACCACCTGTTCCCCATGTGCCTTTTCGCGAATTGGCTGAGACATATAGTCCCACACCAAAGTACAATGATAATTGTGATCCACTAATCATTCTGGCGGCACGTGCCTGACTTTGTAGAATAGCTGTTTTGATGGTCTCCACCGCCTGCGAAAGCGGTATGACAGGATGTTCTTTTTTCATAAATGCAAATAATAAACAAGCAAAAATTAATAATATGCAAATGTAGGCATGAATTTCGAGAATAACAAGATTTCCTCGCCAATGTTGACAAATGAATATCTATTTTATAGCCTGATTTTCCCGAAAGAAAATCGTTGACAGCTATTCCTCTTCCAAACAATTTAGCTCTTTCTTTAAACTGTCGATCTCTTGAGGATGACGGTTAAACTCCGCTTCATAAATAGGTAGGACATGGTAGTGTGATACAGTGTCGGATGGTGAATCTGACCACTCCTTTTTCCACACATCCGTCAATTCTAATTTGAAGGAAACGGCAGACATTTCTTTGTGGAACTTAACCGATTTCATGTTGTATATGAAATTGTCTGAAGTTAATGTGGTGACGTATCGCTCGTAGATGCCATTTTTTTCATACAACTTGAATAAATTAGGATCAATCGGTATTAGGCCATCTTTTTCCTTTCTGATAACGTAATCAGAGTCTTCGGCTATCTTTTCTCCTTTCATATTCAACCAAAACCCAAGTACGATTGACATAAAGAGGGCAACTATAATGCCGAATGTACTGTATAGTAGAAGGTAGTTATATATAGAATTGTCAGTTTTCTCGTGACGTGTCAATCTCAGCCATGCCAATGCGGAAAGAATGGTTCCCACAAACAAGATCGCATCTAAGTTCCATCTGACATAATCATCTCCTCCTACAGTGATGAAAATCACTAGGAATGCACATAGAAATACAAAATGTAGGACTAAACAGAATTTCGCTTTATTCATTATCGTAATATGGTTAGGTGTTGTGCTTGCATTTATACAAATTTATATCTTGCCCCCTAAATCGCCAAATCTTTAATCCAAAAATGGGAAACACACCAATTGTAATCGGCTTGTTATGATATGACAGACCGTTGCAGGAATGCACATACGTAGAGACGCACGGCCGTGCGTCTCTACAGTGATTATTTCACATAATTTTATGCGTTATGTGTATTCATTCGTATATTGGCCTTATTTCCACAATTTCTCTCTCTTGTCTTGTCTCATATACATTGATTTCATATATAAAAGTATAAGCTAGATATACTAGAACTTTCGTATACATGTTGTTATTAAACATACAAAAATATACACAATCTTTATCGGATAAATCATATATTACTTCTGCATTAGATTTTACGGAAAGCAAATCGCCAATATAATCACTGGTGTACCATTTTTGAACTACTTTTTCATCATATTCTATTTTATAACGAATATCTTGTTTCGTTTTTGGAGTGAAATTGGCAACATATTTTGATACTCCACTGAAAGCACCAAGACCATTTGCTGTTAAAGCATATTTTACGCCATAATTTACTAATCCTGACAATGCCGAATTCATTTGCTCTCGTGCACCTTGATCTACAGATATCCAATACGAGAGACCTATTACTTTTTTTTCTGTCAACTCATTCTGTTGTGCTTTTGGAATTTTAATAGAATATATTGTTCTAGGATGTTGTATTATAGAATTTGAATGAACAAAAATTTCGTGAGCACTTTGTGTGGGTGCTTCCTCTGTATATTTCGTTTCAATTAACACTTTTTTGGTGACAGTTTGATATATAGTGTCATATCCAATAATGTTTTTTTGAGTTGTTTTTTGCAGTGCTTTGTTGACTGTGTTTAATCCATTTAAGAAATTCTCTAGATTTCCCTTTGCATTTGCCGGTATAGTAAAGAGCAACAGCAAGAATAACGTAAAACTATATTTCATAACGAATCCTGGTTCCCCCCTATAAGTCTCCTAATTCAGGAATTAATAAACGAAAAGGACGTGAGACTTGTTCCGCCTTACGTCCATCATACTATCGGTATCGCCAAACACCGTACACCAAATGAACCATAGAATATAGAACATCCCACGTCCGATTTGAATATGTGCATAGGCCTATACCTATTTCATAAACAAAATCAAACTGGGCATGATTCCATTTCTGTCCTTGGTGTAAAATTTGGCGAATTTTATAGTATTAGGACTTCATGCAAAAATGCCTTTCCAATCCATGGATTTCTCCCCACGGATTGATGCAAATATATAGATAGTTTTTTATTTCTATGTATTTAACTGATAAAAAAACGGAATAGATTTTAAGAATCTATTCCGTTCGATACAGAGTGTTAAGCTCAATAATCTATATGTTATATGTAAATTATAATCTTATAATTTTCCCCTTTCTTTTTATTCGTTAATATATTCGTTTAGTTGTTTCTAATTTGGGTCTACACTCATCTCTCATATATCAACACTTTATCGTAATCCACACTCTTTTGAGCAAAGGGTAGTAGTGTTCCTTCTACAACAATGATTTGCGTTCATGGCCAATCATTTATCTTGTATCTATGCAAATTTATATTTTGCCCCCTAAACCGCCAAATCTTTAATCCAAAAATGGGAAACACACCAATTGGAATCGGTTTGTTATGATATGACAGACCGTTGCAGGAACGCACGGCCGTAGGGACGCACATACGTAGAGACGCACGGCCGTGCGTCTCTACGTTCCTCGTCTCTTCCTCTTTTCATTTTCCGTCAATACCTTTACGCATAATTTTTCTCAGTTCTTCAACGTCTGGCAATGCTTTTCGCAAGCGATTAGGCATTTCTTCTGCGGTGGAATAGGTGGCGACACCCATCGGTCTGTCATAATCTTGTATGACAAATTCCACAAAATCTTTATTAGCAGACTTGCAGAGAACAATACCAATCGAAGAACTTTCATGCGGTTTGCGAACTTTTGTGTCCAATATTTTCAAATATGTTGTCAATTGTCCGAGATAGCTTGGTTTAAAATCCCCCATCTTCAGTTCAACCACCACCAGCGCATTTAATTCGCGATTAAAGAAAATCAAGTCGGGAAAAAATTCTTCTTCATAAATCTCAAGGTGATATTGGTTGCCGACAAAAGAGAAATCATTGCCAAAGGTCATGATGAAGTTCTTTATGTTCTGAACAATCTTCTGTTCGATGACTTTTTCGTCGATGTCTTGCTTGTCCCTCTCTCCAATTTCCTCCGTATTAATGAATTGTAAGGCGTATGAGTCTTTGAACATCATCACCGCTTTGCGAGCCATGGAGGAGTCGGATATGGTTTGGGCGAAGTTGTTGGGTAAACACTCCCTGTTCTCGAATGCCTTTTGTCTGATAAGACGTTCGAGAGACTCAACAGAGAGATGTTCTTCTGCTGTCCGATGGATATAGTAATAGCGAGCTTGTATGTTTTCCACTTTCCTATAGATTTCCACATGGTGAGTAAAGGGAACTTTAAAGAAATCTTCAATAGGGAACCCAACAGCGTTGGGTATTGTTATCGAGTGATATATGTTGATTGAGTTATCACTATTTAAGTCACTCATAGTATTTGTCGTTTGCATGTTTTGTAAATCGTGCGTTGCAACGCACGGATCTTGAAACAGAGAATCGTGCGTCGTGACGCACGGATTTGCATCCAACATTGTCCATTGTTCATAGAACAATCTCATTTTTTTCAAACTTGTCTCCGAGAATCCACGCAGTCCAGGTATTTCTTTGTGTAACTGCTCACTAATGACCTTGATTGCTCCAGCTCCGTAAGCAAGTTTACGCGTGTTCCTCGACAGATACTTTCCGATAGCATAATACACAGCGAGCTGTACTCGGTTAACTTCCTTTAGGGCTTCGTATTGCCCTTGCAGAATAGCTGTTTTGATGGTCTCCACCGCCTGTGAAAGCGGTATGACAGGATGTTCTTTTTTCATAAATGCAAATAATTAAACAAGTAAAAAATTAATAATATGCAAATGTAGGTATAATTTCCAAATAGAATAGAATTGTAAAATGTAGAGACGCACGACCGTGCGTCTCTACTCTATCTTCAAATTATGGGTTTGCCAAACAAACCCATAAATCATGTCGTCAAATTATTTGATGTAAACTGGACGAATGTTATAACCATTGTACACACGACTATCTGACATTCTCATGTATCGTACTTTGAATTTATCAATTGCGAAAGAATAAATGTCTGCATAATATCCATCCACGTAGGAAGTCCAATAGGAAGACTCGCCCTCTTTTGTGTCGGGAAAGAATAAACAATTCCCATTCTCACTTTCAAATAGGATACCTCTTACACCATCAATTTCAACCACTCTGGAAGCGCATGAAGAGATAAGTTCATTATATTGTTGAGGAGTTGGGGTCTTCCAATCCATACCCAACAAAACTGTTGCGGCATCATTGTCTGGAGTCAAGACTTTATTGTCATCAATTACGCCTTGCGACTTCAATTCTGAATCGCGCATATTAGACCACTTGGATGTTGTAGGGAAAGAGTCTTTCGGTTCAATCTCTCCCCATGAATAATAGTCGCCAACCTCAGTTTGAGCTTTTGCACCTAGATTGTGAGTTGCCCACAATGTTCCGCTAGGGAGTCCTAAATCTACATAATCTCCTTGAGGCAACGTAAAATCTTTCTGAGAAACAACGACCTTACGTGATACCTCCTGCCCCTTATATTCGCCTGTAATCACACACTCTCCAACTCCTATCGGATCAACCTTACCGTCAGTTACAACAGCGATTGAAGAATCTGATGCCGACCATTCTACATTATATGCACTTATTAAATCATCTGCTGACGAAGTAAACCCAGCTGGAATGGCGGTTTCATGGGTGTAGACCTGCAATGGTGTGCTGTCAATGCCAATGGTGATAGGTTTGAGGTTTTTAGGTTCTACAACAGAACGTATTTGGTAACTATATGTATTAATAAGCGTATCAAGCCCACCAGTTTCTGTGTAAGGAGCATGATAGCAATATGCAGTTTTTGAATCCTCGCTTGGCAACGACGAAGACCAGTAAAAACAATCAGCAGTTGATCGTGCAGCTGACATATACATATAACCTGTAGCAAGCAAGAATAGTTCCTTGCCATTGTTTTTACTTACAAAACAGCAACCCGTTTTTTGATTCATTCTAGCATAACTTACGGTACAATTCTCAATCAACTCCTCCATCTGTGCTTTGGTCGGCATTTTGTGACCAACCCCAATATAACGAGTAGCTACATCAAAAGCCACAGACAAGACATCTGCAGAATCTATGATGCCATTGTTTCTCAAATACTCCTTACTGTTTCCTGATGAATTAGAATTAGCATTAGGAGTCACATCTCCCCATTTAAAATATGTGCCTTCCCCTGTCGCTGATTTCGCTCCAACATTGCTTACTGCCCACAATGTTCCACTAGGAAGACCCAAATCAACATATTCAACGCCATCAATTGTGTCGTTTATCTGCTGATCTTCTACAATCACAACACTGCTAACATTAAAATCTTTATAGACTCCAGTAAGAACACAAGTGTCCTTCGACACTGCCAATAACTGATTGTAATACATCATCTTTGCAACAGATTCGTCTGAAACTTTCCACTTGAAATCCGATATTTTAATCTTATCGGCAGGATAACAAGTGAACCCTAAATCACCATCTAATCCATTCAACTTCATTCTGATTGTATCTTTAATGGAAACTCTTGTAGTCGTCACCTTTACCTTGCACTCAACATGAGTGTTTTTGTAGTCACCACTAATCACACATTCTCCTTCCCCAACTGGTCTCGCAAAACCATAATCGCCAGTAGCAACAGTCTCGTCAGAAGAAGACCACTTGACGTCTAGTCTAGACAACACATCCGCAGGCACACATGAATAGGTCAGTTTTCGTGGTGCATCTGTAGTTGCCATCTCAATCTCGTCTTCAGCGATAGAGAAAGTAACCGTATTAGGAATGATTTTACGGACAGGACGAACTGGGCAAGCATCACCAACACCTTGGGAAGACATGCCTCCAGATAGCTCTACACCGTAGTAATCCAAACTAAACCTTAGGATTCTAGAGTCCGTGTATGCGGTATTATATCCGTAGGTCTCCGATGACCAATAATAACCAGTAGTCCCTATGTTGGTTGACTTATATCCAGCTGCAGGCATAAAAATGGATCTTCCGTTTGGTCCTACAAAGACAACTCCATTTACACCATTTACGCGCTGCCATTCTTTCTTACAAACGTTCCATAACTCATTTAATTCATCTGGACTTGGCATTCTCCAATCTTCCCCCCATTGGACGGTAGCAACGTCATATATAGGATTAATTCTACTCTTATCATCCACAACACCTTTCTCCATCAAGGTGTTCGTAGTCATTTTGTACCACTTGAACCCTTCTTTCTCATTCGTCGCTCCCCAAGCGAAATATTGGCCAAATCCATCTGGTAAAGTAGTCCCGATATTTGTGGTAGCCCAGAGAGTTCCACTAGGAAGTCCAAGATCAACATAATCGTGTTTGATATCATCACCCACCTGAATGTTACATCTGATTCTATAATTTTTGTAACGCCCTGTAATCACACAAAAACCATCAGAAACGGAAGTCACAAGGCCATTCTTTACGGTAGCAATCCTCTCGTCGGAAGATGTCCAGCTAACCTCGGATGCTTTAATCCTATCACTTGGAATTGAATAGAAACCTAAAGAAATCGTTGTGTCTATTTTGTCAAAAAACAATTCTTTATACGTTAGTGCTATCGGGCAAGAGACTCTTACTGGACGAATAGCCGTACCGACACTTCTTGTCATATCATCAGAGCCTACACCATATATGGATGAATGTCCAGCTGCAGAACCAACACCCTCATTAATATAGAATTTATGAACAGTTGATGTCCATAATTCCAAATTTTTGTTAGCTGCATTTTGATCATTTGCAGGAATAAACAAAGTTTTACCGTTTTTCCCTTTAAATTCACGACCCTCAACGCCATTCCTTATAATCCAATCACTGTCAAGTGTGAGCAGTTCCTCTATTTCTTCTAAAGTCGGGAGACGCCAATGTTCACCCCAATTCACATTGGCCGCATCATACTTTGCTGTCAATAGTCCTGAGCTAATCACTCCTTTTTCTCTCAATTCATTATCACTATAGCCATCCCATGACTCTTGTCCTTCGCTATATGGTTCCGCTTTTCCCCACATGAAAAAAGACCCTGGGTCATATTCATTTCTCGCACCAATGTTGGTTGTGGCCCATAATACTCCGCTTGAAAGGCCTAAATCAACATACGCATGTTCATCCGGTTCGTCCCCGTATACGCTATCGGTACAAAAATGTATGTTTGAGAAGGTAGAAGCATCGTATGTATTTGAAGTTTTGTTGGATTTATCAACCTTTAACACTGTGTTAGCGTTAGAAAAGTAGAAACTATCGACATCGGATGTCGGAATAGAATCCTTCACCCCAGAATTAGCCTCAACGACCATGTATTCTATCGTAGTATATTTCCCTATTTCAATAGCCCAAATTGCAGAGCAAACAGCAAGAAATGCTGTCAAACCGATTAAATACTTTTTCATCTAACTATAATTTTCACTGATTTTGTATTTGTGTTTAACACATAGCTGCCTGACGATGGCTTGTCAAAAGAGACATGGCCTTCTACGGATTTAATTTGTTTAATACAGCGACCATCTATGTCAAAAAGAGACACTATGCCGTCTGCACCATAAACATCAATATTAGTATCCGTCACAAATACCAGAAGTTTGCCAGTTGACTCACCGTTTAGATTTTCAACAAAAGATGTAGGAGCCTCACCAAAGTAAAATTTATGTACATCGTCAATGGGATACTCTGTAGACTTCCCCTCATAAGTCACAACAACAATCTCCCCTTGTTTAGTAACAACAGGCAAATTCTTCGTCAAATACTCAATTGTTGTATTGTCATTTAATTCCAAGACTAAAGCATTATTTGCTAAACATGAAATCATTAGTGACAAACCCGCTATTGTCAAATAAAATCTTTTCACAAGCAGTAACAAACATAAGGAAGGTTCTATAAATTTTTTCCCTGCAAACGTCAGAACCTGTTAGACGAATGAAGAAAGGCCATTCATATAAACAACCATTCAAAGGTATGAATATATTATGTCTTATCCAAAATAATCACATGGAATTTCACCTTCCCCGTAATATATCGTTTTTGTTGGTTAAATTTCACAGTAGGGTGGGTGCCCGTAGAGGCGATGTGCACATCGCCTCGGCCAACGGTGCATCAAAAAACAAAAGCCGCACCCAGTGGATGCGGCTTTCTCTATAATGAATTCTTAATGAATTACATACCAAGACGTTTCTTGAGAGTATCAAGACGTGCAACAAGTTCCTTAGGAAGGTGTTTGCCGAACTTAGCGAAGTGCTCTTCGATACGTCCAACTTCCTCTTTCCACTCGTCAACGTTAACAGCCAATACTTGCTCCATTGTCTTCTCATTCCAGCAAGAGTCAAGACCCTCGATGTTGATAGCACCCTTAGCAGGTACTTTTCCGATTGGAGTGTCAACTGTCTCACCTTGACCGTTGCAACGATCGAAGATGTAAGCCAATACACGGCTGTTATCACCGTATCCTGGCCACAAGAATCCACCTGGAAGAGCCTTGTTGCTCTTATCACGACGGAACCAGTTAACGAAGAAGATCTTAGGCAAGTTCTTTCCACCCTTAGCTTGTGGCAACTTCTCCATGTCGATCCAGTGTTG
The DNA here is from genome assembly GCA_045113275.1 of Paludibacteraceae bacterium. Classification (GTDB taxonomy): domain Bacteria; phylum Bacteroidota; class Bacteroidia; order Bacteroidales; family Paludibacteraceae; genus UBA1181. The sequence goes on along the minus strand of JBGUIU010000069.1, from coordinate 4,744 downwards.
GAAGTAGTCTCCCATGTTGTAACCACAGAATGGCAACATTGCGAATGGGTCACGACGAACACCAGCCTTCAAACCGATAGCAGCAGCTGTAACCTCAGAACCTACGATAGATCCCATGAATACACCGTGTGCCCAATCCTCTGCCTCGTGTACCAATGGTACAGTGTTAGGACGACGACCACCAAACAAGATAGCATCAACTTTAACACCCTTAGGAGATTCCCAATCTGGGTCGATAGCTGGACAGTTAGCTGCAGGAGCAGCGAAACGAGAGTTCTTGTGAGCTACTGGGTTCTCGTCAGCGTCGCGAGATGCAGGATCGTTTACGATGTTACCCTTCCAGTCGATTGTACCCTTAGGACAGTCGTAACCAATTCCTTCCCACCAAATATCACCGTCTGGAGTGTATCCTACGTTAGTGAAGATAGTGTTCTTGCAGCAAGAATCAAGAGCGTTCTTGTTAGTCTTAGCTGAAGTATAAGGTGCTACACCGAAGAAACCAGCCTCTGGGTTGATAGCGCGAAGGTTACCCTCCTCGTCGAACTTCATCCAAGCGATATCGTCACCTACAGTCTTAACGTCCCATCCTGGGATAGTAGGGATCAACATTGCCAAGTTAGTCTTACCACATGCTGATGGGAATGCAGCGCAAACATACTTAGTCTCGTTAGTAGCCTTCTTAGTAAGACGAAGGATCAACATGTGCTCTGCCAACCATCCATCTTCTTGAGCCATCTTAGAAGCGATACGCAATGCGAAGCACTTCTTACCCAACAAAGCATTTCCTCCGTAACCAGAACCATAGGTCCAGATTTCGTGCTCCTCAGGGAATTGTACGATATATTTCTCGTCGATTGGAGCGCAAGGCCACTTAGCATCCTTCAAACCTGCTGGCAATGGTTTACCTACAGAGTGGATACAAGGGATGAATTCGCCGCTCTTCTCGATCAATTCCAATGCTTTCTTACCCATACGAGTCATGATCTTCATAGAACCAACTACGTATGCAGAGTCAGTAAGCTCAACACCCAACTGGCTGATAGGACCACCCAATGGACCCATTGAGAATGGGATAACGTACATAGTACGACCCTTCATACAACCGTTGTATTTGTTGATCAAAATATGTTTCATTTCAACAGGATCCATCCAGTTGTTAGTTGGACCTGCATCTTCTTGCTTCTTAGAGCAGATGAAAGTACGGTTCTCAACACGAGCCACGTCACTTGGATCTGATTGGAAATAGTAGCTGTTTGGACGTTTCTTCTCGTTCAACTTCTTAGCCAAACCGTTTGCTACACACTCATCCATAAGACGAGTAAACTCCTCATCGGAGCCATCGCACAAGTAGACGTTCTCTGGCTGACAGATGTCTGCCCACATCTTAACCCATGCGTTCAATTTTGCATTTTTAGTGTTAATCATAACTTTAATGTATAATGTAATTGTAATTCAAATCCACCTTACGTGTGCTTCGATAAAAGCACCTGCTCAAAAAACGGTGCAAAGATACAACAAAAAAAATAAAAAATAGTAGGTTGAAAACGAATATATTTTTTTTCTGCTGTCACTGACAATCAGTGAAAACCAATTAAATTGGTGAATACGCATGGATGTGTATATAGTGAATGTGTATAGCTATAATGAAAAGCTCTTTTTGATTACTTTTTTATCCGAATGTGTATTTCTTCTACATTGGCTTGTTTGCCATGGGAACTTTGAAATTTGGATAGTGTGGTTATCAGTATGGCACCATTGCCTCCGCGGGAACCTAATGAGGCACTGGCGGCACTGTTGGCACTGACATATTCCACGTAGGCGATCTCACTTATAGGGAAATTATCGATGTCGAGTACTTGCACACCATCAACATAAAATAGTGGGTCCGAACTGCCTGTAAAGGTGGTAAATGATTTCTGGGGGAATTTAATGTTGATAGCAGGCAATACGGTTTGCTCTCCAGTTGCTTCCAGTTCCTCCTTTTTTACGATGACACCACCGTAGAGTGTCTCTAGCTGTAAAGGGGTAGGCTTGTAAGTGATATCTATTATGCAACTATCTTTCGAGTAGTTCTCTACGATCCATAATGTATATTTTATCTCTTTGCCCTGCGGGAAAGCCGATGGCAGGACAATCGGGGTGTTGAAATTAGGAGATTCTATCAAGATTGAATCGGAGGATGGATTTACTTTTTTTAATGTGAAACTTCCGTTTTTCCCAGGGTGAACGATCTTTTTTGAACCTTTGACGGAGATGGAAACTTTCGAAGCTGGCTCTTGATGTGAGTCGGTATGTATAGAGTAGATGCCAGATATGTTGTCTGCAAGAAGATATTGACACCAAATGGTGCAACAAAGAAGAAAAATGATTTTTCTCATGGATGTTTAAAAATTTCGTTTTTAAAAGTTATAGATTGCGAAGATAAGAAAAAAAATATCGTTTTGGCAAATTGTAAGTCAAATTGCTTGTATCTGAATTTAAAATATCAAAAAGAAAGTAAAGTTGAATATTTCGGTACAAAATGATATAAAAACAGCAGAATATCGTTAATTTCAAAGGGTTATGCATTCTTTTTGTAAACTAAAAAAAGCGCAAATAAAGTTTTTTGTAATAGAATTTATATTAATTTTGCATCACATTTCTTTTTGGACTGTGTGGTAATTTTGAAACAAGTTAAAAATATAAATCATATAAACTAATTATTAAAGATATGAAAATGCACAATTTCAATGCTGGTCCTTCTATCCTTCCACGTGAGGTGATTGAAGATACTGCAAAAGCTGTTTTAGATTTTGAAGGTCATGGTCTTTCAATTCTAGAGATTAGTCACCGCGCTAAATACTTCCAACCTGTAGTTGATGAAGCAGAGGCATTGTTCAAGGAGTTACTTGCTATTCCTGATGGTTATAAAGTACTTTTCTTGGGTGGAGGTGCTAGTTTGGAATTTTGCATGGTTCCATATAACTTCCTTCACAAAAAGGCTGGATATGTAAATACAGGTGTATGGGCAAAGAAAGCCATGAAGGAGGCAAAACGTTTCGGTGAGGTTGTAGAAGTAGCATCTAGTGCAGATACTACATACAACTATTTACCAAAAGGTTATACTGTACCAGCAGACCTTGATTATTTGCATATCACTACCAACAATACTATTTATGGTACTGAGTTGCATGCTGATCCTAACGTACCTGTACGTTTGATCGCTGATATGTCATCAGATATTTTCTCTCGTCCAATCGATGTTGCAAAATATGATTGTATCTATGGTGGTGCTCAAAAGAACTTGGCTCCTGCCGGTGTTACATTTGTGATCGTAAAAGAGGATGCTCTTACGAAGGAAGAGGGTTCTATCCCAACTATGTTGGATTACCGTACACACGTAGCAAACGGTTCTATGTTCAACACACCTCCAGTATTGCCAGTTTACACTGCATTGTTGAACCTTCGTTGGATCAAGAAACAAGGTGGTGTGAAGGAGATGCAACGTCGTGCAGAAGAGCGTGCTAACTTGCTTTACAGCAAGATTGACAACAGCAAGATCTTCAAGCCAACTATCGCAGACAAGAACGATCGTTCTTACATGAACATCTGCTTCGTTTTGAAAGATGAACTTCTTGATAGAAAAGAGGAGATCGAGAAAGACTTCATGGCCTTTGCAACAGAAAAAGGTATGGTAGGTATCAAGGGTCACCGTTCTGTTGGTGGATTCCGCGCATCTTGCTACAATGCTTTGCCACTTGAGAGTGTTAAGGCTTTGGTTGATTGCATTGATGAGTATGAAGCTAAATTTAAATAATAAATAGATTAATTTGTGTTCGTAGAGACGGTGTTCGCATCGTCTCTACAACGTTAAAAACGATATAATTATGAAGGTATTAGTTGCTACAGAAAAACCGTTCGCTAAGGTTGCTATCGACGGTATCAAAAAAGAATTGGACGCTGCAGGCTTTGATATGGTCCTTTTGGAAAAATATACAGAGAAGAAACAATTGCTTGATGCTGCAGCTGATGCTGAGGCTATCATCATCCGTAGCGATGTGATAGATGCTGAAGTATTTGATGCGGCTAAGAAGTTGAAGATCGTTGTTCGTGCCGGTGCAGGTTATGACAATGTAGATTTGGCTGCCGCTACAGCACACAATGTTTGTGTGATGAATACCCCAGGACAAAATGCAAATGCAGTGGCTGAATTAGTGTTCGGTATGTTGGTATATGCCGTACGTAATTTCTACAATGGCAAGTCTGGTTCTGAGTTGATGGGTAAGAAGCTTGGTTTGTTGGCATTCGGTAATGTAGGTCGTAATGTAGCTCGTATTGCAAAAGGCTTCGGTATGGAGGTTTATGCTTATGATGCATTCTGTCCTGCTTCTGCAATCGAATCTGCTGGTGTGAAGGCTGTTGCTTCTCAAAATGATTTGTTTAAGACATGTGATATTGTATCTCTTCATATCCCTGCTACTCCTGAAACTAAGAATAGCATCAATTACGAGATGGTAAATCAAATGAAGAAGGGTGGTATCTTGGTTAATACTGCTCGTAAAGAGGTGATTGATGAGGCTGGTTTGATTAAGTTGTTGGCTGAGCGTGAGGATTTGAAGTATATTACAGATATCATGCCTGCTGCAAATGATGAGTTTGCTAAATTCGAGGGACGTTACTTCTCAACTCCTAAGAAGATGGGTGCTCAAACAACTGAGGCTAACACAAATGCAGGTATCGCAGCTGCTAAGCAGATCGTTGACTT
>JBGUIU010000068.1:0-11681 GCA_045113275.1 Paludibacteraceae bacterium | reverse complement strand
AATGACTGGAACTGTTCTCTTGAATTCTGGGTTATTTTTGTCAGAAACAGTAATCTCTGTTTCGCCAGCTTTTAAGCCGGTAATAAGACCAGTTTCATCAATGGAAGCAACTGTTGCATCTTTGATTTCGAATTTAATGTTTTTAGCATCATATCCGAATTGTTCTGAAGCTTCTAATTGGAGTGTATCGCCAACTAACATTGACGCGACTCTGTGATTAACGAGAAGTTCTTCTGGGAAAGAAACACTATTGTTTTCAAATTCTTGAACGTCGGAAGCTTCTGGAACAATTATTGTGACTGGTGTGGTTTTTGTACCACATCCCGCCAAAGTAGCAACAGCGAGTAATGATGTGAGGAATAAAACTTTATTGTTTCTCATGGTTTAATCCTCCTTATCTATCTGTCCAGTCGTCAGCGTTCTTAGCAGCAGTAACATAGGATTCAGTTGGTGTTCCTTTCTTGCCATCAGAAGTGATAGCTAAGCTATAGAAGACATCAATGTTCCAATATTTATTGTAGTTAGCTTGTGTGAATGGTGTTTCGTTCCAAAGTTTTGGATATTTATCCTTATCATCCATGTGGTTAGCATGTCTCATATCTTCATTGATTTGAGATGCTAATTCTTGAGATAAGTGGATATTGGCAACTAATTCGCCTTTTTCGTTAACTGTCTTTGTGAATTCAACATCAACACCACCGAAACCGACAATGTAGATTTGAACACGGGTGAGATCGATTTCCGCTGCATCAGCTTCAATGAACTTGGTAGCGACTGAGAAGTCAACACCGTTATAGAAATCGTTTCTTGTGGAATCTAAGTAGCTCTTTTCGACTGTCTTAGCAACAGAACCATTCTTGACGACACCGCCGTGGTCTGCGACAGACCATAAGGCATCAAATGACCACATTTTGTCATCATAGATTAATGGTTTTGTCTTGGAGATAACGGATGTATCTGTACCCCAGTTAAGAGTGAAGGTAGAAGAGTTATCACTCTTTAAAACTTCTAAGAAGTTAAGTGGGTTGTATGTGTTACCAGAAATAGCACCAAAGCCTAAGTCAAACTTACCAACTTGTAAGTGATCGGTATAAACTTTGTCCCAAACTGTAACGGCTTGTTGATCGAGTTCAAGCTTGATTGTGCCGCCAGAAACATCTGGATCATTGAAGGCATCTGTGAAGTATTTTTCGATATCTTCGCCGTATTGTTTGATATCACTTTGATACATCCACCAAATGTTGATGGAGATCTTGTTTGGATTGCTCTTGGAACCGTATTTGAGTTTGCCTTGTGCGACTAATTCTCTAACCGCAGCTTTGAAACAAGAAACGGCTCTATCTTTTGAATAACCATAGGTTGGATTGCCATCTGTATCGTATGTTTGATATGCGGCAATAGCATTCTTGTGGGCTTCTGTATCGTTATAAGAAACACCATTTTCTGGGTCACTTAAGTATGAATCAGAGAAGTAGTTGATAGATGGTTGTGAACCTTGTTTTGCAGCGAATGCCACTCTATCGATGGAGTAGAATAAGCCATTTAAGAAGTTATCGTTACTCATCCATGGTTTACAGATGTATCTATCAGAATCTGTGTGCTTCCATAATTTCTTATTTAAGCTATCCCACATTTCTTGTGTACAAGAGTTAACGTTGAGTTTGAATGTGGAGTTACCTTTTGTTTGGAAAACGTCTGGTTGACCAACTTCAACATCAATGTATTGAGATGGGATACCACAGCTATCTAAGTCACCGACTTGTTTGAAACGGTCATAAATGGCTGTTGGGGATTGTTGAGCCGCTCTGATGATGAGCATCTTGATACCTTCAATGTTGTATCTGCCTGGTTCATTCCATTCATTATTCTTCTTGTAAAGAATTTGAACGTCTTTTTCCCATTTTTCAAGCATATATGGACCAACAGAGAGAACTGAGTCACAAATCTTGTTTTGGTGGGCAGCGGCAACACTGCTGTTATCGTTGAATGTACCATATCTCTTGGAACCATCTCTAATGAAACCGATTTGATCTTCAGGTGTACCAGCTTTGTAGCCAAGAGCACGGATGAAGTCTTCTGGGATTGGAGAATATAAGTTAGAAGATAATGTGTACATCGCGGTAAATCTATCAATAGGATTTAATAAGGTTAATTGAATGAAGTAACCGTTTGTTTCATCGTGACCGGTAGAAATACCTAATTCGCCTTTTGTTTTCATGTTGTTCCAAACATTTAAGGCTTTTTCATCGGACATATCTTTAACGTTTGTGTTGTTAAAGTATCTTTGTGCACCGACAATACCATATGTTTGGTCAGAAGCGATTTGGGAACCACGGGATAAACCGTGAGAACCTGTAAGAAGGTTACGATAAGCGAATTCATAGTCTTCGATAGCGACTGGTCTATGATCGTAATCAACACCTTCCCATGGTGTACCGCTGTAGCGGTATTTGAGACCGTCTTCACCAGTTTTAACATAGACTCTCCATGTGCTGTAGAGACCTAATGGGTTTGGATCTTCGTCAGGTTTGACTTCGTTACCATTGTAAACTGGGACTGGTCTATTGTTTGCTTGGGCAACACCGTCGAATTTGACTGTGTCTTTAGCAAGGACTGGATACCAGACGTAACCGTCTTTAGTATCGTTCATCTTGGTGCCCCAATATGAAGAAGTAATATAGCCTTCTAAGTCGGAGACTTGGCTACCATCATTGTCTCTAGCGTTGACCATGTGTGGGTCAGAGGAAGAGGCAGTGTGTAAATAATTCTTATAAGCAGCTACTGTTTCTTCGGCCATTGGTTCTTTTAAGGAACCTTCACTTAACAAACCAAAGCCATAACCAGTGATGTAGTTAGTGGTTGGTAAGTTAACACGGGATTTGTATTTAACATAACCACCATTTTCGAATAAGGTGATGCCTGTTAAATGGTTATCCATCGCGTTCTTCTCAAGAGCACCGAGGATTTCGGTTCTCTTAGCAATGGCATCTTTACCAGAAGCGGAAGCATAGTTGAAGCCACCATCAGCTGGAGAAGCGTCAATAACTGATAATTTTAAAGAGTGTGTTTTTTCAGAGTTAGTTTCACTAACGGTAATAAGTGTTTCACCTTTTGCTAAAGCAGTAACTGTACCATTGGCGTTCACGTTGGCAATTGTTGAATCTAAAGAAGTATATGTGTATTCTCTGATATCTTCAGGATTGCCACCGATTTCATCGATATTAACGTGAGCTTCTTCACCTTTGTTCATAACGGTAGAACCATTACTTAAGGAAACGGCGAAGTCGAAAGCAAGATAACTTGAACCTTGAGGTGGATTACAAGCAACAACAGCGCCTAATGAAAGGAAGCTAACTGCTAAAATTCCTAATGTTAATTTTTTCATCTTACTATTTACCTCCTTTTTCTTTTTTCTTCTTGAAGAATAGTAATGAGGCACCCATTAAGGCAGGAGCGCCAATAATGAGTGATAATGAGGCGATTGCGCCGTTGCAGCCTTTCTTGGCTGGTTCATTTGGATCGATAACAGCATTGAAGTTGCTCTTCACATACTTGGAATCGATTTGGACGTTTTCACCTGTATTAACGTTCACGAATGTGACTTTGTTATCTTCACCAACTCTGAAGTCAATGAATGTATCGAGGTCAGCACCTTGAATCATTTGATAACCTAATAAGAAGTTATCGTAATCATTGAAGTGGACGATACAGCCAGAAGTACCTCTAGCGTAGTCAACACCACCGATGAATAAACGTTTGTCACCACCATTACTCATTTCATTGATAGCGTTATCAACGAATTCCTTTGTTGCTTCAGTGTAGTACATATTTCTGTCAGCATCGAAGTTGACATCAACGATGTAGTTACCAATGAAGGCGTGAGACATCTTTTCTTCTTTGAAGTAAACTCTCACTTTGTCGACACCCTTTTCTTTGTATTGAGTGATTGATTCGACAACTGGAGCTTCGCCATCGATATGGATGGTGTAAGATTTACTGACCCAATTGCCAGTTCCGGCTAATTGGTAATTGAATTTGAGTTCGTATTCACCACTTGCGAATGCTTCGCCTGTTACTTCGTTGAATAATGGGACAACAGCATAAGCTCTGTGAGCGACATAACCAGCGGATAAGTAGCCAGCATCAACGTGGGATTTATATAAGGCCCATTTACCAGCGGTATCGCCGAATAAGCTATCTGCTAAAGCAGAAGCATAGACTTGTTGGTTATTGTCTTTTCTTGTAACGGTGAAGTAGTTTTCCTTCACGGATCTCAACATGAATTGTTGAATGATCATGGTGTTGGATTGTTTTGCATTACCAAGGTAGATATCGTTACTTGGGTTAGCGGTATATTCACCATCAGTTGGTTTTGTACCGACTTTGTAGAAGCCTGCTAAACGGTCGAAGGATTGATCGTTTGTGAGGATGGAATCTGTATTGATCTTTTGTGGTCTTTCAGCATAGCCAGCAACGATCATGGATTCGAAGTTAACGTTATCTTTACCAATTAAGGATTTAGTAATGTCATTAACTAAGTCTGATGGATAGACTTTAGTAATATCTTTTTCAAAGCTGAATGGTTCTGTAACAGGAGCATTGTCATAAGTTGCATCAGCATTCTTATCAGCACCTGAGTAGAAGCCTAAATATGGGATGGAGAGGTCGGCTTTGTTATCTTTACTCTTTAAAGTAACGAAACCTTCGATCATACAGCCATATTCATAATTCTTTAAGATTTTGTCCTTAGCTTCAGCTGTTAAGGAATATGGATTAATTGTCACTGTGCTTTCGCCTGGAGCAACGGTCACTGTTTGACCCTTGATTTCATCAATGACGACATCCTTTGTGGATTGAGCTGTGAAGCTTGGAAGTGGTTGCCAATCAACACCTTCGTTAGCGGCATTGTAGTAGTAACCTTGTTTGATTGTGGTCTTTCTGCTTGGTTGTTTACCCGCTTCAATATCGGCTTGGTCAGCTCTCCAAGCTTCTTCTGTAGCGTAGTATTCAATGTCTTTAGAAACCTTGAGGGCATCTTTAAAGGCGATTGAACCAGTAGCAACTTCCATTCTTCTAACATCGGTATCAAAGTAGGACATACCAGAGAGGTTCTTGATATCATCAATTTCACCTTTGAAGTTATAGTCTTTTGTGACGATGTTATTTGGTTGAGCAAGAGCTGGTCTCATGACTGTTAAGGTCACTTCGTAGTTTCTTGCTTCAGAACTTTCGTTATGGGCTAAGAATGATAATTTGATATCACCTTTAGCGATGTCTGGATTATTTCTTAAGGCAACTTTGGCTTTGCCAGTCTTATTGCCTTGTAAGTCTAAACCTTCAAGATAGACATCAGTGCTTAAGGCACCCGCTAAGTCGGCCATACCAGCACCTTGAATTCTTGGTGAGATAAGGCTTCTGACATTTGTTTCTGGGTTTTCAGCACCTTCGCCATCTGTCATTGGATCAGCTGTGGACATTAATCTCATATCAACTGTTCTTCTGAATTCAGCGATTTGTTCTGTTTCTTCTTCGGTAACTGTTCTACTAGCTTCTTTTGCGTTACGGTAGATTGGACCAGCAACTTTAGAAAGAACGACAGATTGTGCACCAGCATAGTTAGGAGCGGACATGGATGTACCACTTAAGTATTGGTAACATCTGTGCCAGTATTCAGCTGAGTGAATTTCATCTTGTGTTAAGCTTGTCATCGCGTGTTCTGGGACAGCACCTTTGATGTTATCACCAGGAGCAGTGATTTCTGGTTTAAGATCTAAGTCAAATGTCGCACCATCTGTAGAGAATGAACTGGTTGTGTAAGCATTTGGGTTATCACTAACTTGTTTGTGAATGATACCAAATTGACCAGCTGGGTGATTGACAAAGTATTCTTTATCTTTGAATAAGACGAGGGCACATGGCATTGTTGGGTTGAAGCCATCACCGAAACTACAACGGAAGTTGAAGTCGGAAGCGGTTGGGTCGTTATTGATAATAACTAAGGCCTTAGCGCCTTGACCAACGGCTGTGGCGTATTTATCAGCGAATGATGTACTACCACGATTGACAACGACGATTTTGCCTGTGCAATCTAATGTGCCATAATCGGCGAACGTACCGAAACCTGGAACATATTGATAATCGAGTTGTGTAGCATTTAGGAATAAGTCACTAACACGGAATTCGTCTCTGTAGTCATCTTCCATACCAGGTCTGTTAACGATTTGATCTTCGAAGGCGACATTTCTTTGTCCAGTTTTTTCATCTGGAACTGTGAAAGCGTTTTCATAGAAGATTCTGGTTGGGTGACCAGAAGCAATGGTCATTGTATTAGCGTTATTTGCGTAACTTGACATAATGCCTGTTTCCACCATGCTTGTTGTCCAGTTGGCATAAGCACCTGTGGAACTGAATGATGTCTTACCACTATTACCTGCGGAAATGGCGGATAAGATACCTTCATTGGCGAGATTCTTTAATGTCTTTAATGTGATGGAATCACCATCGAAGTCATCTAAGTCACTACCTAATGACATGTTGATACCATCGACTTTTAACTTAATGCAGTCTTCAAGTGCGGCTAAGATAACTGTATCGTAGGCACCTGTAGAGTTTGTTAAGCCAATTGTTTCACCAATACCATCTTCAGCATTGTAGTCGGTGAAGACTTTCATTAATGCTAATTGGGCTTTTGGTGCAATGCCCTTATAAGTAGGAGCATTAGCGGCGGTAATGGAAGAAACGTGGGAGCCGTGATATGAGAGGTCGCTGTGGACGTCATATTTTTGTGGACCGGCTTTACCATAGGATAAGCTTTCACCACCGTAGTCGAAGTAGAATGGAACCTTACTATTTAAGTATTCGGAACCTTCTTCACCTTCTTTAGAACCAAACTTTCTGGTGTTAGCGTTTAAGCCGACGATGTTTTTGATAGATTTGAATGTGTACTTAACAGCAACATCACTATCTAATGCATCATAGACTTCGTGGTGCCATTCATCGGATTCCTTTGTTTTACCTCTGAGGTGGAATTCGTTATCGAGGATAGCAACAAGAGTACCTTCACCATCGTTGGTGTCGTTTGGTTTATGCATTGTGGCCGCGGAAATATTTTCTTCAACAGTGTCGGTATTTCTTTGACCTTCTGCATCGAGAGCAATATAGCCATCGTTATTGTAAGTACGTTTCCAGTGCATTTCGTCAAGAGTGACGCTTGCAACACCTGGAACTTCACGAATACGTTCGATATCGTTACTGTTCACTTCAAGAACAAAGGCGTTATTCAACTCGTTGTAGCATTTTGTGCGTCTGACATTTGTTGTGGCATATTCCATGATGTTGTTGAGGACAGCATCTTGAGAATTTCTAATGCCTTGCTTACTGAGAGACTTCACATTGCGATTCACTTCAACAATAATTCTCGCATCTCTTTCTGGCTGTTTAGCAAGTTGAGACGCTGTTAAACCACCGACAGCAATGACTGCCGCACATGTGGCGCTTAGAATGAATCCAAGTTTTTTCATAGTCTACCTCCTTTTTGCATAATTACAAAAATTATAATTGTAATAATACACGAGCGCGCTAGACATGTAAAGTCAAACGTAAAGAAAGAGACTAAAATAGTATAGAATATACTAATTTTGTAACTATTTTCTAACCTAAATGATAAATAATTTCGAGGACAATTATGGATATAGAAAGCAATAATCCAGCGAGGATTGTAGCGATAAAATTGTATGATGACGCGTTTCTTTTTTCTGTCATCTGGTCACGATAATCTACGAACTCACCGTTCTTCTTTGGATCCTTAGAAAACATGAGGGCAAAGAGTTGTTTAAAACCGAACACAACAAAGTCAAAAGCACCGAAATGAGAGACCATCATAAGTAGGCCAAAAAGTAAGACAATTAACCCACCAAGAGTGGCGCCATCAATGGCGTCAATCATGCTTTGTGTGCGAGAGAAAAATACTGCGCAAAAGATGCCCACACCGACCGCGATTGAGACTAAAAATGTGATCAAATTTGTGAGCCAATACTTTCTAATTTGTGCGAATACCTTTTTCATATTTTTTCTTTATATAATCTAATTTTTTTATATTTTTTACGCGTGAAGTTTTTAAGCTAATTTAAAAACATCAACACTATTATACACGTAAAAAGAAAAAGGTGGTATCTCTAATGAGACACCACCATTGTTTTAGTTTTTCAACTAAGATTAGGCTTGTGGGACAGTAACGAGAACTGTGTAGTAGTTGCTATAGTTCTTATCAGCGTCACCTAATAATGTGATTGTAACACCATAGCCATCAGCGTTTTGGAATAAACCGACATAGTCGTTACCATTCATACCGCCGGACTTAGCTGTGAAGCCTAAGGCTGAGCAAGCGAGTAAGTCAGCAGCAATGTAGTATTGCATAATAGCAGAACCATATTGTTGTAATGAATATGTGGTTGAGAAGCCGAATTGGCCAGTAGCGCCGTATTTGCCTGTTTCAACTAATTGTAAGTTGACACCTAAGACAGCGCCAAGGGCGTTAACGACTGGATCGACATCTGTGTCGAAGAGTCTGAGTGTGATGAATAAGACTGGTCTAGAACCGTAGTATTGTGAGTAGAGAATTTCAACAGAACCAACACTGCAGTAGAGGACATATTTTGCTTCTTTAGAGTCAGAAAGGTTAGAGACTAATAATTCTAAATCTAGAGTTGTAGCATTTAAGAGTTTGTTAGCGATAGCGGTAGCAACGCTCTTAACTGTTTCAGTCTTTGCTAAATCACGGTAAGCAGCATATGTAAATGTCTTATCTTCATCATCCCATGTGAGTTCATAATCAGGAGCGAGGACAGCATTGACATCTTCAACAAATGTTGATTCTGGAGCAGCTTCGTAATCATAGAAGACAGCTTGAACGACTGTCGCTGTATCTGTGGTCCAAGCAAGGAATTGGATTCTAACGTTTTCGTTAGCGTATTCAACGTGCTTAGCAGCTTCACCACTAGACATTTGTGTATCGTTTAATGGAACGATAACTTTGAAGCCTAATGTTGTATCGTTATCTAAGATATCAGTAAGTTCTTTCAAAGCATCGGCGTATGGAACTGTAACAGCACTTTGTTTGTGTGCGTACACATAAGCATTTGCTGTTGGTGTAGCTGGAACAGTAGTAACACTATCTAAGCTGAAACCTAATAAGGTAATAGCTGGGATGAATTGTGTTGGAACTGAGCTATATTCTTCGACAGTGATTTGGACACCTGTGCCATCTTCATCATCGAAGGCATAAAGTGTAACGGAAGTCTTCTTGACTTCACTGACGAATGTTTCGTACATGAGACCATTGGATGTCTTTCTATCACCCTTTTGTGTCCATGCACCTTCTGTATCAGCTTTTAAGACCGCATCGTACTTGTCGAGTAAGTCAGCTAATGTTTGGCCAGAAGCTAATTCTTCGGTGAATGTGTAGAAATAGTTATCATATTGAGAACTATAGTTGAAGACATAGCCTCTACCTGGAACGTTGTATAAGTCCGCAACGTAGTTGACATATGCTGGAACTGCTGGTGGGACGTCAAACATAAGTGTCATAACTTGTTTTGTTTGATCGTAACCAAAGCCGAGTCTGATCTTGCATTCTGGTGAGAGAATATCGTACATGATGTCTTCTCTTGTGGATCTCTTGAATGTCCAACCGGCGTTATCGAGAGCGTCTAAGTAAGCGTTTGCTAAAGCGGCTGTAGCACCATCGGCTTCGAATCCAACGTAGCCGTTTGCTGCTTGTTGTTCGAAGATTGTGAGATAACGTTTGAGATATCTTAAACCTTCTGGTAAATCTGGAATATCTTCAGAGAAGTTCATAGCGCCTTTAATAGCGGCTTCGAATCCAGATGTAGCCCAATCATAGAAGTAGGAGTCACCGATTTCGATGTAGAATTGACCACCATTAGTGAAGTTGCCTTGGCTATTGATTGTGGCAATTCTGGCTTCAACATAACGTTGTTTGCCTTCGAATGTGACAGCCTTTTCCATAATGTAGTAATAGTCTTGTTCTTCTAAGTTTGGAGTAATAGAAGCAACAAAGCCATCAGCGATGAATAAATCACCGATTGGTTTTAATGGGCTGTCTTGGCCTTCTTGTTGAGCGGCAAGGTTACCACCTAAAGCCCAAAGGGCGTTATCTTCTGCATCTTCTCTCCAAGTCAATGTGCCGAGGCCAAAGTCTGGTGCATAGAAGAAAGGTGGAACGTAACCATAGAGATTAGCTTGGAATTTAGCTGTTAAGTCAGCATCCCAAGCAGTTGGTTTTGCTTGTACGACTGTAATTGTGAAGGAGTCTGTTTTACCTTCAAATGTAACAGTAACTGTTTTGTCACCGGCGGTTGAGAAGTCAACGTCGCTGACGGTGTAACCTTCAGTGATTTCTCTTGTTGTGAGGTCACTGTAGTTTGCTGTAACAACCATACCTGTTAAATCTAAGGCTGTATCAGCGGTTGTGTAGGCTAACTTAGTAGGAGCGGTAACAGTGATGGAAACTAATGTAACCACGACTGGTGCGCTGGAAGAAGTGCTTGGATCAGAACTTGATGAGCTAGAAACTGGGTTTGAGCTTGTGCTAGAAACTGGGTTTGAGCTGGAAGAACTGGAAGAACTACTATCGCTACTAGTGTCAGAACTACTACTAGATGTGCTAGGAACATCGCTACTTGCTGAGCTTGGTTCGGATGAACTGCTTGGGGTATTGCTACTTGTGGTTGTTTGTGTACCACAGGCAACTAACATAGAGGTGGCAAGTAACAATGTAAGTAATTTCTTAACTTTCATAAAAATGCCTCCATTAAAAAATTGGTAATATTTTACATTTATAAATTTCATATGTAAAGAGTGTTTGCATATATGCGCATTATGTAGGGGTGTTTCGAGGAAACTTGATGGTGAATTTTAGCCCAAAATTGCATAAAAAAATAAAAATACCCACGATATATGAGCATTTTTTACAAAGTTTACAAATTATTAAATTAGTAAGTTATTTGTTAGTGATAGCGTAATAAATACATGGGTGCTTAGTTCCTTGGTATTCAATTACTTCAGTTTTTTCGATTTTAGTCATGCCGCATTTTTGCATCACTCGACCACTGGCTGGATTTTCAATAAAGTGAGCCGCCATCACGTTTTTATAACCCATCCTAAATAGCTCTTTTATCGCCGCTTCTAACGTTTCAGTAGCGTAGCCTTTATTCCAATAATCTGGATGCAAACAATAGCCAAGTTCTATCTCATCATTTTCCACACTGGTGTCGTTGAGAAGACCGATAAATGATTTATTTAAATAAATCCCGTAGCAGAATATTTCGTCTTTTTGTGAGACTTCTTTAATTCTTGCGAAAAACTTTTCTCTGGCTTCATCACTATCAAAAACTGGTGTCATGTATGTCTTACCCACTAGTTTATTTTCAAACACAGCTAAAACATCTTTTTTATCGCCATTTTCGATTGGTTTTAAGATGAGACTTTTTGTGGTTAGAACTTCTTTTCTTTTTAACATAACTATATTATAGAAAGAACGCTCGGGTGAGCGCTCTTTTTTCTTATTATATTTATTTATAATTACCAAATTTTAACTCTTTGGTTTTCTGGGATGTACATGCCGTCCCCTGGTTGGATGTTATATGTTTCGATGAATTCAT
>JBGUIU010000067.1:0-3248 GCA_045113275.1 Paludibacteraceae bacterium | reverse complement strand
CAATTTTTAGTAACATTTTTAATTAACACGAAAAGAAAATGAAACGGTTAAAGAACAACTCCGTCCTCTCTCTTTTTGTGTCCATGCTGCGTAAGCTGTACCAAGAAAACTGAGAAAGAGTTGCCAGGGGACGAACTCTGGCAACTGTGTCGTACCGCCTTCGAGCAGTACAAGTCTGAAATCATCAATGGCGAGAAAACTTATTCTCGCTATTTAAATGATTGGTTCTACTACAATCTTCCGGCATCTGGCCTGAGTGAGGCTGACATGAAAACCCATTTTATGCATGTCTGCGAACTCAGGGAACTACTTGAAGAGCGTCGTGACCTTGTGGATGCTTTCTTCTCAAAACACAAGTTCAAGAAGAAGGACTTTCTGCAGATGTTCAATCTGTTCAATTCTGGTAAGTGTATTCAGCCAAAGCCAGAATTTCTTGCACACTTCTCAAACGAGCAAATTGCACGTATAACTGAGTTTGCAACAACTACAAGCTTGTTCAGGGACGATGTGACTGAAGAAGACATGAGAAATCTATTTGAATGTAGGCTCCAAAGACCGCTTCAGGCAAATAATAACAGGAACATTGCCTTGTTCTTTGGTGCTCTCCGCGAACATGGTCTATTGCCTTTCCAATGGCAAATGATCCTGGAGAGAAACAAACTTCTTTCTTCTTCAGCAAACAATGAGCCGCTTCGTGCAAGTCAGATTCGTTGTAGCCTCTCACAAGCTAAGAATCCAAAACTTGGCAAGAAATTGAGATCTAATGAAAAGGACGAAGAGGTAGGATTTGAGTCCACATGCAAAATGTTCGTGATAAGACTGAAAGAAAGTATGTAAAATGCAAGCAGAATAACTAACTGCAAATAAGTGAGCGATATAACAACTATATATTAAATCCTATATCGTTGCCATTTGCGCACTTGTAATTTTTAGGGGCTACCTTTGCAACTGAATCGATTCAAGCAGGGAGGTAGCCCCTCCTTGTCCTTACAATTAAATTAATAGAAATATGGACAAAAATACGGTACTTGAATTTATAAATAAATCTGTTACATTCGAACAGTTCGTTGATGTGCTCGCTACAAAAGTAGCATTAAGAATACATCAAATTGAGAAAGGCCAACTCGAAATAAGTCAGGCTCAGGCTTACAAACTATTTGGCAGAGCCGATGTTGAGAGATGGGTCAAAAGCGGAAAGATAGAGCCTGTTAGAATATCTCCTGGCAAAAAGAGGTTCAAACTTGTTGACTTGCAAATGTTGGCAAACGTACAACAGAACTACCTTTTATGAAATATAGAAACTCAGATATGGTACAAGACTATATCTGAGTTTTTTGAATCTGTTAAAAGAGGAACACTAAGGAATCAGTCGTTGATACATCTGCGTGAGCTTCTTATCCACATTGGTGATTTTGAATTGTACACGTGTTTTCTTCGTTTTCTTGGGAAGTAGAGTAACCAACCTGTCCATAATCTGGTCAACATTAGAAAAACCTGTGTCTTCCAAAGCACAAACCTTTTTGCCCATCACATACGCTTCAGCACGGACATTGTTGTACTTTGAAATTCTCTCAAAAGTCTTATCAACTTTTTCTACGTGCTTTGATTCTTTATTAGTAAAGAAGATGAAATCAATAACCTTCTCATTCAGAATCCAAGCCGGAGTATAGTCCACTTTGACATAAACCTTAGCCATTTTATTTATAGAATGGTTGAGTCCAAAGTCAACCTCATTCAACGTTGCACCACATTCATTCTGTGCTATTGTCGCCCAACTATGCCGAAATGCATATAACGAAGCTTTAAAATTAGGATCAACTTTTTCCCAAATCTGTTTAATACCAATATTAACGTTGGCACAAAATGAATCTGAAGTAGATAAACGATCATGGAAGTTAAACAGCCATGGAGAATCTACATTCTTTGAGAGGTATTTCTCAAAAGTGGGTTTTAGGAACTCTGGAACACGTATTTCAAAGTAACCCTTATCAGAACGGGTATTCCTTGTTTTCTGGCGTTCATAATGGAAAATTCCATTAACATATTGATCTTTCTCTGCATTGAAAATATCCACTGCATTTAGGCCGCACAGACAAAATGAGATTAAAGCCACGTCTTGACCTACTTCCATCAGAGGATTGGTAAATCTACTTCTATCAGGAACGACATTGAAGAACTTTCGTAACATACTTGCAGGAATTGCCCGTTTTTCGGGTATGTCACTTCTGGGAATTGTAACATTTCCCCAAGGATTCTTCAATCTTGCAATTCCTTGTTCTTCATCATTGAATTCCTTCAATGCAGCTTTATAGACTTCACGAATACAAACTGGGTATTGTTCCTTACAACGATTCGTCTCAGAAAGGGAAGCAATCCATCTATTAAGAAAAGCAGATGTCATACGAGAGAACATTATATTGTCCGTCTCAGCAAAACGCTCCATATGATTCAGTGCCCACTTATAATTACGCGATGTGCGTTCTTGACCTCTACGGATAAGTTTCTCGATATGATTTCTGGCATAATCAGAAAATGACATATCTTCAGTAGAGGTCGTCAAGTAGGCTACAACCTCAGAAGCTGTCCAGCTTGAAGAGTCAATCTTGTTGAGCATAGAATAATAACTGCTAATCAAATTTGACACTTGTTGCATAACGAAAGGATCTGTAACTTCC
The DNA here is from genome assembly GCA_045113275.1 of Paludibacteraceae bacterium. Lineage (GTDB taxonomy): Bacteria > Bacteroidota > Bacteroidia > Bacteroidales > Paludibacteraceae > UBA1181. The sequence continues at coordinate 573 of JBGUIU010000067.1, read as the reverse complement.
TTTCCCTTGACTCCTTTATCATTCACCATCCATGATGTTCTGATAAAAGAGCTTTGTCTGTTCTGCACTACACGAATGTAAACGATGTACATTCCTGTTTTTAGTTTTGTTTTAACTGTGGGTTTAAGTGTTGCCATATTTTTTATAATTAGTGAAATTGTTTAATAATTCAGATACATGTTTAACAACTTGTGATTCTCTGTAAAAACAGAAACCAAATCTGGTCAACATAGCCCCATTTTTTGGTCAACATATAGTCAACATTGAGGGTATTTTCTGATGTTTTTGCAGAATCCGTTTTTTTGCTTGGTCAACATCCCCAAAAAATTTGGTCAACAAATTGGGGTACTTAGCCAACACGTTCTGCACACGTAACGTGCAGAATGTGAGCAAAAAGAACCGAGGCAAGAACCTGTTTTCCAAGTCCTTGCCTCGTATTTCACTAATTATCAGCATTCTGTCGTTTATTCCTCTACAGCTGCCTGTGCGGCAGCTAAGCGTGCGATAGGCACACGGAAAGGAGAGCAAGATGCATAGTTCATGCCAACCTTTGCGCAGAATTTCACAGAACTT
>JBGUIU010000066.1:0-2964 GCA_045113275.1 Paludibacteraceae bacterium | reverse complement strand
TTGTTGGTCACCGTCTTGGAGATGCGCTGGCCCATGGCGTCGTAGTCGAAGTGGAGGTCGGGCTTCTGACTGCCAGCGGTGCGGATCACGTCGGAGACCTTGCCGGTCACCGTCCATCTGATTTGGGCGATCTCCTCGCTCTTGTCCTTGATGAGGTTGCCTATCTCGTCGTAGGCGTAGTTGTGGGTCGACGCGCGTTGTTGGGTGTAGTTGCCCCCCTGGTCCTTGATGTCGGTGCCGCCACTGTTGCTCACCGCGTCGTTCACGTGCAGCAACCTGTTGTTCAGGATGTTGCCCTTCGTATCCGTGGCGTAGTGGTAGGTCAGGTTGTCCATCGGCGCACCATTCTGGTCGTTGCGGGTGATGTTGCGCAACAACCTTTGCCAACTATGAGTTACTATGATATTTTCACCACCGTTTTTCATGGTTGCTAAATTAAGGGTTATTTCTTAATTTGGCAAATGGTTCGAATTTTCGGCAGTATTATAGTCTTTCTTGATACAATTTTTCATACTCTTGTTCTTCCTATTTTTATTTATAACCTACTAACAATTATATCTTCAATAGTTATCACTAATACAAGTAATAGAGGAACGATCACATCAAAGAGAAAAAAAACACGCTTTTTCCATTGCTCAGGAATAGAAAAAAGTCGTAATATGCCAACCAACACCAACATCCACAAACTATGCGCAATCAGCCAAAGAATGAACACCGCAACCCAAAAGTCCCTCGTGTTCTCATGCCCCACTCCAAAGTATTTTAGCATGACCTCAGTTAGGATTAAAAGAATGCGAATTGATGTTGTAATAAAAAAACACTTTTTCATGAATGTTTGCAGTGATGTTATAGTTCTTCCTGTTGTAAATTATCTGTTGACGGTTGTATTGGAAATTCCATATCAGACGGGTAACTGTCAAATGAATCCCTCAATTGTTGGATATAGGGTAACAAATGTCTCCTACGCGTACTTATTATATGAGAAATAGCCGCTCGATGAATATCATTGTCTTGAATAACACCATCTTTATCTCTGAGATTAAGCAATACAATCAACATACTGTCAACTTTCACTGAGTCTGTTTTATATTCTAGATATTTAAGACTATGAACCATATAGCAATAACTTGGGACACTCCCCAAATGATTACTATCCGAATTCCGCACGTATTTCTGAACATCATCCTGATATCTAAACCAATTCAAATAATATATTCTCCTGTCATATGCACTATCATCATTCCCTTTCCATATTAAAGAATCTTGCATATAAGAAAGGCTTGTATTCAAACAAGAGACAAAGGATGCCACATCATTCAATCGACCTGCGTACCATGAGGTATCTTGTTTTAACGTCAGAAATGAGTCTCTCAGAGCCAATACATTATCATATTTTGACGAGGGACATCTGTCAAGAATCCAACCCATGATTCTTTCATCCTTCAATTCTCCCGATCGGGTGCGGAAAGAAAGCATCGCTGTCAAAAGACTATCAAAAGTGAGGGAATCAGTGTTATTGTACAAATACTTCCATCGTTTCTCAAAGTTATCATACTCAGTATCCGTTGTCAAATCAAATCTCTTGTCTGAGGCGGCAAGATACTCATACACATCATTTCTGAGATCTGAATAATTCCATTCATAAGCATCCGATGTGGTTATCCATACAAATAGGATAATCAACAATACGGGCATCACAGACACCATAACGATGACTGTTAGTTTCATTATAACATGAAAAATTTTTCGTGTCATCATTTTTCACCTTTATGAGGAAGTGGAGGTTCTATACTAAATGCATTTGAGCAACCAGTTAACTCAATATCACCGGACTCTGTATCAATAAAAACTATCATAATAATCATAGGAATAGTAAAAGTCATAGATTCATTTGCATTGCCTGTGTTCAGCGCCAAGTCACGTTTCCTCATGCCGAGGCGACCGGCTCCGTAGAGGTGCTGCTCGGCGAGGGTGAAGGTGCCGTTGTCCGAGTCTCCATGTTTGTGCTCGTACACCGCCAGCACGCTGCCCTGCGGGTCGCGCATGTGGTAGGTGGTCACTTTCTTGTCGCCCGTGGTCACGTTCATGTGGTTGCCGTTTGGGTGATGCGCCGGGGGCTGGTGTCTTGGGACGTGTTTCTTTATGGTTGCTGAATTAAGGGTTTTTCTTATGTTGGGAAAGGGGTTCAAATTTTCGACAGTATATACACTTAATTGCGTGACATAAATTCCACGTCTTCCCCCCAACATGTTGCGTACAAATTCAGTAACATCATTTCTTTCTCAAGCTTATGATAAAGGGGAGAATCGGGTGAGATACAATTCCGTATCAGTTTTTGAAAAGCTAATCCATGATATCTGAAATAGAACCCATTATGTGATAATGTCCAAATATAACCATTCGGATCCACACAAGAATTATTAACCGCTGTAAAATTACTTCCCTCAGCGTCTATGAATTGGATTTCAAGGAGTTTAGCACGTACCGGCAAATACGTTGCTGGAAGTGACGTCTTCCTCATCTTTTCCACCAAATTTGTCGCAGATAAGGACTTGCGAGAATAATAGGGGGAAGGAAGGTTATTTAATAACGAATCAAACCGTTGTATATCTTCCTCCAGAATGTTCATACGGTCTAATGAGATTGAGTCTGTCGGGGTGTGTTTTACCTCATTCGCCAAGGAAGTCCACCAAGAATAGGGAATGCAAACAGTATCCTTGGTCGACGACAGCCACAAACTATCATGCATATATTCAATGTGATAAGAGTCCACAGAAAACTCATACCTATCATTCTCTCCGTATTCCCAAATGTTTATTTCGCAGGCATCCAACACCATTAAGAATTTTTCAAACATATCCGCCAAAATAGTATCAGTATAATACTGCCGGGAATTCGAACCAGTTGCTAAGTTAAGAAAATAAACTTAAATTAGCAGACATGAAAAGTAAAAGGAGAAGCTTT
>JBGUIU010000065.1:0-2333 GCA_045113275.1 Paludibacteraceae bacterium | reverse complement strand
TATGATGCCTTAAAGGCAATAAGTGCCTTCTTGGTTGTTCTTTATCATGTGTTCTTGATAGATTTTGGATACAAGGAGGGTGAGTTTTATTATCCCACAATCTCCTTGGTCCTGTGGCTGTTTATTGCTTGTAGTGTGCCATTGTTTTTCATGGTTAACGGCGCCTTGACGGTCCACCGCACTTACAGTTTCAAAACATATATGGTCAAAACAGCTCGTCTGTTGTTCATCGGTATCTTTTGGGGACTGGTTTTGAGAATGTTTTTTGTGGCCCGATATCAGGATTTTTCTTATTTTTCTTCAGTTAGTATCACACGCTACTGGTTTTTCTTCACATTGGCGTTGCTATATTTTCTTCAATTCTTTTTGAATAAAGCACCTGGTTGGTGTAAAACGCTGATAATAATAGCACTTCTGGTATTCCCATTTTTGAACAATTTTGTATGGGATGTGATTATCTTTGTGAACCCATCAGTCTCCATGCCATCATGGGGGCATAGTGGATTCTATACAATTTATAGTTTAGTCTATCTCTATGCGGGTGACTATTTTGCTCATCGCAGGTATGGAAAGTGGTGTACCATTCTCTGTCTAGTGATGGGACTCGCGCTTCTGGTTTTTGAGGCGGTAGCGGTAACCAATCATACACACAAGCAGTTTGATGTGGGTAGCTATTGTCTGCCTACAATAGGGGCGCTCTTGCTATCAGTAGCAATGTTCTTGTTAGTAAAGGAATGGAGACCAAAATCAACCCCTATTAGAAAGTTGTTCACTTTCTTTGGTAACAACTCTATGGGTATTTACATCATTCACATTTTGCTATTAGTGGTAGTTCGTGGCATGTTCCCTGAGCTGAAAACAATGACGTTCCATCCGATTATAGTGTTATTAATAGCACTGTCTTATACAGTTGTTTCAGCTCTTATTTCTGAATTGATAAGGAAATCTCCACTCGCCTTCTTAATGAAAATTTGATAATAGCGTTAGGAGCTCTTGGCGAATTAATAGCTATAATCAGTTCTATATCATATATTATCCCCCATGAGTGATAACCCTTTAGTGTCAGTAGTGATTCCTGTCTATAATGTCGAGAACTATCTTCGACAATGTATGGATAGTGTTGTGAATCAAACCTATTCCAACTTGGAGATTGTTTGTGTTAACGATGGGTCGCCCGATCGTTCAATTGACATTTTAAGGGACTATGAGCAAAAGGATAAACGTATTAGAATTGTCGAAATCGAGAACCAGGGCCTGTCTGGAGCCCGAAATGTGGGAACCTCCCATTGTACAGGAGATTACCTGCTGTATTTGGATAGTGATGATTGGATTGATTTAGACACAGTCGAAATCGCGTTAAGAGCTGCGACCGAGAATCATGTGGATATTGTCTTATGGAATTATGTGAAGGAGTATCTGCAATCATCTCAGCTAGTTAAGGTTTTTGATAAAGAAACCTTGTTTATAAACGACGATTATAAGAGGTTATATCAGAGACTAGTAGGTCTTACTGGAGACCAGCTTAGTCATCCCGAGCAATGTGACTCCATTTCCACTGCATGGGGTAAGCTCTATAAAATGTCAATTATCAAGGAGCATGATATCCAATATGTAGATACCAAGATAATTGGTACTGAAGACCTCTTGTTTAACGCCGAGGTGTTCAAGTATTGCAAATCTGCAGTTGCGCTTCCCAATACATTCAACCATTATAGGAAATCAAACGCGTCTTCCTTAACAAGGAACTTTAAGCCTGAATTTTTTAAGCAATCATGTGAACTCCAGCGACGATTGAGAGCCGTTTGTGATGAGGTTGACTATTTGCATCAATCTCTTTCAAACAGGACTGCTCTTAGCTTGATTGGCTTAGGCTTGAGGGTTGTGACATCCAAGATCTCTTTTTTACAGCAGTTAAAGAGATTGAAGGAAATTATCACCACACCATCCTATAAGGCGGCATTTAAGGACCTTGATACACAGTATATGCCTATTCATTGGAAAGTATTCTTCTTTTGTGCTAAAAATAGGCTAATACTGAGCGTCTGGGGGCTATTAAAGATAATGATTGGAATAATCAGGCATCACTGATTATTGCAAGGGGTTGTATAGAACCTGTTAATACTTATTATCGGTAATTCTAACTGGAGAGAAATGATGTTCAATTTATCTAGGATTAAACATTACGAACAGGTTTTCTATAATAAGTATTACCCCCCAACGGTAATCAACCGTGTTAAATCCCGTAAACTCAACAAGAATAAGGATTTCTCACTCTTGTGTGCCAATTGCATGGGAGGCATTATTTGCCATCAGCTGGATACGCCGTTTCTTTC
>JBGUIU010000064.1:0-17452 GCA_045113275.1 Paludibacteraceae bacterium | reverse complement strand
TCGTTTAATGAGCTAACCCCTAACGGGAAAGACACAACCGGGAAAGCACAAGAGATACTAGAGACACAAGAAACCTGGCAACCAGTCATCACAGAACTGAAAGCTTACGGAGAAAGTCAAACCGACCACTCCAACCTCTTATGGAGCATCTTCTGCATTGGTCTATTAGGTGGATTGCTGGCAATTGCCACTCCATGCGTATGGCCAATCATTCCAATGACAGTTAGTTTCTTCCTCCATAAAAAAGACGGAAGTGGCAAACGGTCTGCCCTACTCTACGGTCTATCCATCATCGTTATTTACGTAGCTCTAGGGTTCCTACTCACACTGTTATTCGGTTCCAATGCGCTTAACACACTTTCAACCAATGCAGTGTTCAATCTATTCCTTTTTGTACTATTAGTATTCTTTGCCATTTCCTTTTTTGGCGGTTTCGACCTAACACTTCCTGCATCATGGAGTACCAAAACAGAAAGTAAAGCCGACAATACAACAGGACTTCTGAGCATTCTACTAATGGCCTTCACCCTAGTAATCGTATCATTTTCATGTACAGGTCCTATCATCGGAACACTGCTTGTACACATCTCAACTGAAGGAGAAATATTAGCACCGATTGCTGGAATGTTAGGATTTGCCATTGCATTGGCTTGTCCATTCACGCTGTTTGCATTATTCCCAAGCATCATGAAAAAACTTCCTAAATCAGGAGGTTGGTTAAATATCGTGAAAGTGTTATTGGGATTCTTCGAGTTGGCTTTCTCACTGAAATTTTTATCGGTTGCCGACCTCTCCTACGGATGGCATATCCTCGACAGAGAAGTATTTCTTGTCTTATGGATAGTCATCAGTGCAATGGCTGGACTCTATTTAATTGGTAAGATCAAATTCGCACACGATGACACACTGGAGTATGTCTCCGTACCACGTCTCTTTGGAGGCATTCTATCATTTGCCTTTGCCCTCTATCTAGTGCCAGGCTTATGGGGTGCTCCACTAAAGTCCATCAGTGCTTTCGCACCTCCTATGAATACACAAGACTTCAATCTCTACAACGAGACAGAGGCCGTCTTCAATGATTACGACGATGCGATTGAATATGCAAAGAAACATAACAAACCTATCTTAGTAGATTTCTCCGGATATGGATGTGTCAACTGCCGTAAGATGGAAGCCGTTGTATGGGATGCCGAAGAAGTACAAAAGCTAATCAACGAAGATTTTGTGCTGGTATCACTCTTCACGGATGACAGAACCCGACTTGAAACACCTATGGAAATAGAAGAAAACGGCACGAAAAAGATACTCGAAACTCAAGGTGAGAAGTGGAGTTATCTACAAAGAAGCAAATTTGGCGCCAATGCACAACCATTCTATGTAATAATAGATAGCAAAGGCAAACCACTCAACCACTCATATGCATATTCAGAAGACATTAATGCATTCGTGAATTATTTGAAAACAGGACTCAAAAATTACGCAAAATGATAGATGAAATAAAACGTCGAAGGACAATCCGGAAATATAAAAACGAGGATGTAAGTGATAAACTACTGACTCAATTGTTGGAAGCAGCAGCACACGCTTCCACAACCGGCAACATGCAACTATATAGTGTCATCATCACAAAAGACAAAGAGAAAAAAGCGGCGATGGCACCCGCTCACTTTAATCAGCCAACCTTTACTGGTGCACCAGTGGTTCTAACTTTCTGTGCCGACCACAACCGTTTCAACCAATGGTGCCTACAACGGAAAGCCACGCCAGGATACAACAACTTCCAGTCGTTCATGACCGCCGCAATTGATGCACTGCTGCTGGCACAAAACTTTGCCACATTAGCTGAACACGAAGGATTAGGAATCTGTTTTTTAGGCACCACCACCTATAATGCACCGCAAATATCAAAAGTCTTAGGACTCCCTAAATATGTTGTTCCTATCACAACCATCACAGTAGGATACCCTGCTGAGGATCCTGCCATTCAAGACAGAATCCCAGTCAAGGGCTTTATTCACCATGAGACCTACGTTGACTACGCATGTGAGGATATTGATCAACTATACAACTACAAAGAGAGTTTACCCGTCAATCAACAATTTGTGAAAGAGAATCAAAAAGAGACACTTGCACAAATCTTTACAGACATTCGATACACAAAGAAAGATGGTGACTATTTTTCTGAGATATACAAGAAATATATTGAAGAACAATACGAATTTGAATCAGACACAAAATAATATACAACCCCTATAATTCAATTATATATGTATGCTTTAGTTACAGGAGCAAGTTCAGGAATCGGACAACAATATGCCACAGAACTAGCAAAACAGAAATATGATTTAGTCCTTGTAAGCAATCAAGAAAAAGAGATACAAGAGGTAGCCGATGAGTTATCACAGAAATACGGAGTTAAAACCATTGCATTGTACCGAGACTTAGCCAAGGATGAGGCAGCACAAGAGCTACACTCCTATTGTAAAGAAAACAACATTCAAATAGACATACTCATCAACAATGCAGGTGTATTTTTCTTTAATGAATATGTCAAGACCGATATAAGAAGGATTGAACTAATGTTAAATCTGCACATGAAGACGGTCAGCGAGATGTGTTATTATTTTGGAGCAGACATGAAGGAGCGAGGATTTGGGTATATTTTGAACATGTCCTCCATGTCGGCATGGATGACGATGCCAGGCATCAGTGTGTACAATGCGACCAAGGCCTACATATTGAACTTCTCTCGTTCTATCTGGTATGAGTTGAAACCTTATGGTGTTGGAGTAACAGCCATCTGTCCGGGAGCAGTTGACACAGGGTTATACGGGCTAAGTGACTATTGGAGAAAGATTGCAGTAGGTATAGGAGTATCCATGCGACCTGAGAAACTTGCCCAGAAAGCGTTGAAAAAGATGTTCAAGAAGAAGAAACAATACATTCCTGGATGGATCAATCATATCTTTATTTTCATGGTTAAGCACCTACCCGATTGGTTTATTTTTCTTATTATCAAAAAGATAGACCAGTTCCAAAAATAAACAACAAAAAATCCGCAAATTTTAAACAAAAAAATTTGCGGATTCCAAAAATATGAGCTACCTTTGCACACGTTAAACAAAAAGCGAAAGAGCTTTACAAAAAGAAAGTTTAACGAATGACTCAGTAGCTCAGCTGGTAGAGCAACAGACTCTTAATCTGTGGGTCCAGGGTTCGATCCCCTGCTGGGTCACGAAATGGAACTTGCAGCGGCAAGGGAGTCATTAGAAATATTTGGAGAGATGGTAGAGTGGTCGATTACAGCGGTCTTGAAAACCGCCGTACCGAGAGGTACCGGGGGTTCGAATCCCTCTCTCTCCGCTTAGATTCTTCACAGAACCCGTTGAGAAATCAACGGGTTTTGTGGTTTTTATAGGTATTCAAACGATGATTTCACCCCCAGGGTGTTACCCTGAGCTATGCATCAAGTATGTTTCTTGCGATTATCATAGACGTGGGCAGATTTATAAAATAACACTAACGACTTCCGAAAAGTGTATAAAAACTACACAAATCGGAAGTTATCAGTGTAATTATACCCCACCCTCATCAATAAATGTCTTTTAATTCCACACATTTATCTCTTATTTCATCAATCAGTTCACGACAGCGTTGCTCTCTCATCTTAATTTTTGTGCCTACATGGATGAAGTCGTTTATAGTTGGATGACCTGTTCCATTAACTGATGTAGCATGTTCACCGTTATATCCCTCATTACAAAAAGTGAGGTCATAGGCTGGTGCCAATACCCATCTCCATTGGTCGTTAATACGTTGAACCATGAAACTGAAGTTTTTGCAATGATCATCTTTGTTCTCTGCAAAATAATTGAACAGCATGCGACGATACATCTGCTCCACATCCTTCGGGTTCTGTGTCAGGAAACCCGACAATGCAAGCAAGTTACTATAATCAAGCACAGGACTAGATAGAGAAACACATAAAAGTCCTCCAACAGTCGCTGTATGAATTCGCGTTCCATCATCAGCAATATCAAAACGACGGGATGCAAAATATTTGCCGTTGATAAGTTTAAAGTCAGGCACGTTAATGCCACACTTTCTAGCCACCTCATTGTAATGATACTCCTGCACTCCCATGTCCTCAGGGTCGTAGGTATGCCGGAATTTCACCAACCAATGACCTTCAGCATCCGAGAATACTGTTTTAGGACGAGCACCTCCACTATTACCACTATTATAAAGTAAAAGCTCGACATCTTTGTCTTGCTTCTCTCTGAGCACTTCTAGCGCTTTTTCCTGCAACAAGTCAAAATCTATGATTTCTTCATTCTCCACAAGTTGGGTCACAGGCTCAAAAGTCAAAGCTCCCATACCATTACTACCAACAATGCTTAAACGATCCAATGAAGAGAGACGATAATCATCAATACCCTCTTTAAGCAATGCCTTATGCAGCAAATAACGGCCATATCCATCAGGAAGGCTGTCTTCAAAAATGCCAAAATTGCCATAGAATGGTGTAGGCTTTGCTATGAATAGACCCGCCCGAAGAGGCAACTCCAACGGTGAAATGCTAAAACCATCAACGAGCCACTGCTTGTCATACTCAAAAGTACACAACTTATCGTCAGGAGCAAGCGATAAAACACCAACTCGATGATTATGATAGTTGACATAAAGCTGTTTTATATTCATCATAATTTATGAGCCTTTTTCTTATTCATATTCCTGCGAATCTGTTGCAACTCTTCCATCGTACTGTATTTGGGCTGAGAGAAGATATTCTTTATCTCAGAGGTATAACCCAATGCCATGGCCAGACTGATAAGGTTCTTCAACGAGATGAGCCCTTTCTGCTCGAAACGCACAATGTTACTGATCGCCACCTCAGACTTTTCCGCCACTTGGTCGCGCGTTAGGTTCTTCTCTATGCGTCGCTTACGAAAATCAGCCGCAATAGTCTCCGCGATATCATCGGCATTGTCGAGCGTATAGCCTTCGAGAAGTGATAATATATTGTTATTTTCTATCATCTAAAAAGGTTTATTGATAATATTTTATCAGTTGTAAAAATAGCATATTCCACCTTAACAGCCAAACAAAACAACGAAATTTTAATTGTATCTGCATTGCGTACCAACGTTTATCTCATATCATCTCACCCTAAATCTTTTTTTGTGTATCTCATTATTTATTCATAATTTTGCTAATGAAAACAGTAGGAGCATGGAATCCGAGGTTCTTACTTCGGATTTTTTTATTGGAATGACCTATGGAAAGATGCCGGAGTGGTCGATCGGGCCGCACTCGAAATGCGGTGAACGGGTAACTGTTCCCAGGGTTCGAATCCCTGTCTTTCCGCCACAAATTAATCGCGTGAATAAATCTCTGTAAAACCAACCAGCTGATCCTGGTCTAAGTTAGATCCCAACGGACGATAATAAACATATATCTGGTAACTATTATCTGTCTCCCAATAACTGCTCTCTGTACGAATAACGGTTGCATCTTTCCAATTCACCGGCAGAAATACGAACTGGTAATTATATCCCCCATTTTTCAGAACCATCGCTAATTCATACTGCTGTCGTTCAAAATTGTAAACCATTTTATTCTTCTCTTCCAACCAGTTATCATTAAATCCACCCATGACATACAAAGAACCATCTAACCAAGGTTCCGCTTTGGCGTATGTGAAATGAACAACTGAATAGTCTATCTCCGCTTCACTCCATATATCTTGTCCATGAACCTTAAAATGACCATTTACATCTTTATCATACGAATAAGAGCGTCCGTCCTTGTACTTCTCCGTAAAGGTTTCCACATGATAATAGGGATGATGAAAAGATATTCGTTCAATAGATCCGCTATAACGGAAACGATGAGAAAAATCGATTATATGATATTCATTTCCTCCTTCAAAAGAGAGTTTCCTTTCGTCCTCAAAAACAAGTGATTCCGGTTTCACATAAGTAGGTTTCAATCCATACACTTCATTGTCATGCCGTCCATTCTGACGAACCACTACCGTAAACTCGTCCGACAACGCATTGAAGTTTTCTTTAAAAAAGAGTTCAAAGGATAAATGTTGATACTCTTTATTCACCCCATAGATAGATTTCCCCGTCACTTTCCCTTGAACACTGACCTTATGGTCCACAATCGAGAAACAGCCTGTCAATAATATGGCATCAGGATGATCGGTATCATATACCTTCACAACATAATTGCCAGACATTGTCGGTCTGAGTTCTTCGTTAGGAACCCTAAACGAGAAATGTGTATAATCAAATGTTGTATTCGTAGATACAACAGGATTTTCTATCACCACACCATTCATCCCTTCCAGATATTCCAACTCATCCATCGTCGAGAGTGTCCAATCGGCATTGCACAACTGTATTTTATAGGCTAGATGAGGATAATTCGAAGACATATAATCAAACGCAACCGTCACATAATCAGATGATCTCAACTCCATGACAGGATAATCCAACTGATTATCATTCAAGTAGAGTTGTAATGTGGCAATCTGATCCGAATATATCCTATTTCGGAAACCAGATGCCTCCACCCATAATGTGCTTAAACAAAATAATATGAAACAAATTATCCTAATCATATCCAACAACTAATAAAAAAGGCGGATTGATTACTCCGCCTTTCTCTTCTATATTCTATATTAATGATGAAACAAACGTACACCTGTAAAGGTCATAGTCATGCCATATTTATCACATGTATCTATCACATGATCATCACGCACAGAGCCACCAGGCTGAGCGATAAACTTCACACCACTCTTATGAGCACGTTCAACATTATCTCCGAATGGGAAGAATGCATCTGAACCCAATGCCACATTATCCAACTGAGCCAGCCAAGCCTTCTTCTCTTCTTTTGTCAACACTTCAGGTTGTGTTGTGAAGAATTGTTGCCATGCTCCGTCTCTCAACACATCATCATGCTCATCTTCTGAGATATATACATCAATTGTATTATCACGGTCCGCTCTACGGATTCCCTCCTTAAATGGTAAATTCATCACTTTAGGATGTTGACGCAAGAACCATATATCGGCTTTATTACCAGCCAAACGAGTACAATGGATACGAGACTGCTGTCCTGCACCAATACCAATAGCTTGACCATCCTTAGCGTAACAAACAGAGTTGGACTGCGTATATTTCAAGGTAATCAAGGCAATGATCAAGTCACGTTTTGCTTCGTCTGTCAATACCTTATTTTGCGTAGGGAACTCTTTAAACAATGACTCATCAATTTTTATTTCATTGCGACCTTGTTCGAATGTAACACCATAAACTTGTTTACACTCGATTGGATTAGGACGATATGAAGGATCGATCTGAATCACATTATACGTTCCTTTTCTCTTATTCTTCAAGATCTCCAATGCACGAGCAGAATAGGAAGGTGCAATCACACCATCCGAAACCTCACGATTGATTAAGAAAGCTGTCTCTTCATCACACTCATCAGACAAAGCGATAAAATCACCATACGATGACATACGATCAGCACCACGCGCACGAGCATAGGCTGTAGCCAAAGGCGATAGCTTAGCATCATCAACAAAGTAGATCTTTTTCAATGTCTCCGACATTTCAACAGCCACAGCAGCACCTGCAGGACTGACATGCTTGAATGAGGCAGCTGCAGGAAGTCCTGTCGCCTCTTTCAACTCTTTCACCAATTGCCAGCTATTAAATGCATCCAAGAAATTGATATAACCTGGACGACCATTTAACACTTGTATAGGCAGTTCTCCTTCTTGCATGAAAATACGAGAAGGCTTTTGGTTGGGATTACAACCATACTTTAATTCCAATTCTTTTGCCATTATCTATTCATTTATACATTCTCTACCTAATCATCTGATATACCGTTCCTCAACCTTCTCCTCATAGATATATCCATCCAGATCTACCATATCACGATAGTACACCAGAATCATCTCAGAATTTGATATGCGTTCCAATGCATATGACCAAACACCATCACGGGTACGCATGGTCAACTCTCCATTATATAAGCTCCATGAACCACCAATCCAATCCTCATATATACGTCCGAAATGTGACACAATATATGAACGGATCTCCATATCTCCATCACGATAGAACTTATACCATACTTCTTCACCCGAAGTCTCTCGATAATCAACTACCCAGTGAGAACGGCTTTCAACATAATGAACACTCTCCACCCAGCGCCATGTATCTCCTACTAAATAATCTACATCATCATATTCATAACTACATGATGTGCCGAGAAACAATGTTAACACCATTAATATGATGTAATCATATACTCTTAACTTTTTCATATCTTATTATTTTTTAATGAACAACATAACATTTACTTCGCAGTGTGTCAAAATCACTTATGACTTCTTTAACTATATAACGTAAATAGAACGTAAAATATATATCGCAAATATACAAATTTTCCACAATAGCTGAATAAAAAAAATGTCGCACTCAAAAGAATCCTAAAAGATTTACTACTTTTGCAAACCAAACAAGTAAAACAAAGAAACAACATGAATAAAAATTATTCCCTTTTATTGTTGGCCTTAGGATTTTGTTTCAGTGCAACAGCCCAACAAATAAAAGAATCCAAGCTTAAAGACGAAAGAGCGCGTATTATTGAAGAATGGAAAACGCAAGTCAACGTAGATTGCAACAACGACTACCAAAGTGAAACAATTCATCTGAATAGTGTTGACATACCTTTTACCCACACCGCAATCGGAAGAAAAGGAGAACGCAACCTCTGGATAATACTTAAAGACGGAGATGGAATAACGGAGATGGAATTGCAAAAAATGTATTCTCCCTCTCTTCCTGGAGGTATCTACATAAAACCTTTCATACGAAACGCAGAGATGTGGAATCAACCCATTATCGATACGTTAATCGAAAATCTAATCGAGATGATGATTGTCAAACAAGGTATCGACCCAAACAGAGTATATATAGAAGATGCGGATAAACGCATTACCGAGCGACTTAGCGACCATTGGGCAACGACATTCAAAAAACCAACGGCTGAATGTACAAAGACAAGAAGAGAAGCATATCCTAAACAGATTGTTTGGACGCAAGGGGAACTGACGCGAAGCACCTATTACTGGGTTTCTCTTCCTAAAACTATTTCACCTAAACCAGGAGATACATTCGAAGCTAAAATAGAAGGAAACAACATAGAAATCGTCCAGATGGATTACGATGAAGTAACAATATGGATAAACGAAGAGATGGTGGATATCAAGAAGCCCGTCACTATAAAATACAAAGAAAAGGTGATTTATAATGACGTAGTAAAGCTAAACACCAGCAATCTAATACTAACTTTGGAGAATCGTAAAGATCCAACATTCTGCTTCCCAGCAAGTGTGACCATCAGAAAGAAATAAAAACAAGTCGATATCTTTCGTGTTATAGACGATTATAGATCATTTTCAATAGAGACAAAAAAAGGATGCCCGCACGGAGCATCCTTTTCTTCTTATTATAAACACTTATTATTTACTGTTTAGTTGAGCATCGATAACTGCAATTGTCGTCATGTTAATAATATCACGAACAGAAGCCTCAACATCCAACACATGAACTGGCTTTCTCATACCCATTTGAACTGGTCCGATGCTTTCGAACATACCCATGCTAATCAACATACGATAAGCGATATTAGCTGAATTCAAGCAAGGGAAGATCAATGTATTAACATCCATTCCGTCGATTGTGCTAAATGGATACTTCTCATGACGAAGTTTTTTATCCAATGCAAAGTTCACTTGCATCTCACCATCAACCATAAGTTCTGGATTCTTTGCATGAAGCAATTCAACAGCCTCATGAACCACACATGGATTACCAATAGAATCAGCGCCAAAGTTAGAGTAAGACAACATAGCCATAACTGGACGTTCGTTGAACAACTTCACTGTCTGGTTTGTCAAACGAGCAATCTCAGCCAATGTTTGAGCAGAAGGAGAATCATTCATCAATGTATCAGCCATATAGAATACACCCTTAGGCGTATTGATGATATTCAATGCAGCTAGATTGTTGATGCCTTCACGCATACCAATGATATCCATAGCAGGCTTGATTGCCTCCATATACTTCGTATAAGAACCTGTTATCATGGCATCAGCGTCTCCCATTTCAACCATCATAGCACCGAAGTAGTTACGGTCATACATCTTTTCATTTGATTCTGAATAAGTATAACCCTTACGAGCCAATTTTTCAGAAATGTATTTAGCATAACGGTTACGGCGAGCCTCCTCACGATCATGACGAAGATTAATGATTTCAATACCATCAATATCAATGCCATTCTCCTTAGCGATCTTACCGATTCTTTCTTCGTTACCCAATAGGATAGGAATACAGATACCTTCTTTCTTTGCAGTAGAAGCAGCTTGTAATGTATTAGCAGCATTTGCTTCAGTGAAGACAACACGTTTTGGATTAGCCTTAGCAGCTTCGGTCAATGAACCGATCAACGTATTATCCAAGCCCATACGAGCGCGAAGTTCTGCCTTATACTCGCTCCAATTCGTAATCTGTTTACGAGCAACACCAGACTCCATAGCAGCTTTAGCTACAGCAGGAGCAACTGTCTCCAACAAACGTGGGTCAAATGCAGTTGGGATGATGTAATCAGGACCGAACTTCATCTTCTTGTTACCATACGCAATAGAAACAGCTTCTGGTACAGGTTGCTTAGCCAATGCAGCCAATGCATGAACTGCAGCCAACTTCATCTCCTCATTGATAGCCTTAGCATGTGTATCCAAAGCACCACGGAAGATATAAGGGAAACCAAGCACGTTATTGATCTGGTTAGGATAATCAGAACGTCCCGTACCACAAATAACATCTGGACGAGATGCTTTTGCATCATCATAAGAGATTTCTGGAGTAGGGTTAGCCAAAGCAAATACGATAGGATTCTTTGCCATTGAGCGAACCATATCTTGACTCAACACATTACCTTTTGAAAGACCTAAGAACACATCTGCATCCTTAACAGCCTCTTCCAATGTTGTGATATCACGACTTGTTGCAAAAGGTTTCTTGCGATCATTTAAGTCAGTTCTCTTGGTATTGATAACACCTTTAGAGTCACACATTACGATATTCTCCAAACGTGCACCTAATGCCATATATAATTTTGTACAAGAGTTAGCAGCTGCACCAGCTCCGTTTACAACGATCTTAACATCTTCAATCTTCTTGCCAACCAATTCCAATGCATTGACTAACGCAGCAGACGAGATGATTGCCGTTCCATGTTGATCATCATGCATCAACGGAATATCCAACTCTGCTTTCAGACGATCCTCGATTTCAAAACATTCAGGAGCCTTAATATCCTCCAAGTTTATTCCACCAAATGTTGGCGCAATGGCTTTCACTGTTTCGCAGAACTTATCGATATTCTTTTCATTCACCTCAATATCAAACACATCTACATCTGCAAAAATCTTAAACAAAAGGCCTTTACCCTCCATTACTGGTTTCCCTGCTTCAGCACCTATGTCTCCTAAACCTAACACAGCAGTACCATTTGAAATTACTGCAACCAAATTTCCTTTTGCAGTATAATCATAAGCCTTATGCTGGTCTTTCTGGATTTCCAAGCATGGTTCTGCCACACCTGGTGAATAAGCTAACGCCAAATCTCTTTGCGTTGCTGTTGGCTTTGTAGGAATTACTTGAATTTTTCCCGGTCTTCCTTCTGCGTGATATCTCAACGCATCTGATTGTTTTTTTTCGTCACTCATATATCAGAATTTTATGTTCTTCAACATATTTTTATATCGGGTGCAAAGTTACAACTTTTTTATTAATTCATAACACTTTGTTTTCTTTTTATTTACAAATACCGCATATTGATTTTCCTCATCATCTCACAAATTCCAATTTGTCATCCTCCTCACATCTACAAGATATAGATGAAATGAACAGTGTAGGTAGCTCACAAGATGAATAGGTATAAAACAAACAGAGACGATGTTCTCCATCGTCCCTTCTCATATTCAAAATCTATTTATCTCTTAATTGCTTTTTAACGCTCAACGCTAATATTGTCTTGCGCCAAAGATAGTAGTACCCAATCGTACGATTGTACTCCCCTCCTCTATTGCGATTCGATAGTCGCCCGACATACCCATCGAAAGTTCCTTAAACTGCGGTGCAACAGTAGATTGCATCTCTTGAAAGAAGTGATGAAGCGAAGCGAATTCACGACGGGTCTGGTTTTCATCATCCGTCAATGAACCCATGCCCATGATCCCCACAACAGAGACAAACTTTAACGACTGTAATCTCTCACTTTGTAAAAGCTCCCGAGCGGAGTCAAAATCAAAGCCATATTTTGTTTCTTCTTTAGCCACATGGATTTCAAGTAAACAAGGTATGATTCTTCCGCACTTTTCAGCCTGAGCATTGATAACTTGCAATAACTTTTCCGTATCAACGCTGTGAATCATAGAGATATAAGGTGCAATATACTTCACTTTATTCGTTTGTAAATGGCCAATAAAATGCCATTCAATATCTTTCGGCAATATCTCTACTTTTTCTTTTAGTTCCTGGACATGACTTTCTCCGAAACATCGTTGTCCTGCATCATATGCCTCTTGAATCAGTTCAGCAGGATGAAACTTAGAAACTGCCAACAATCGTGTAGATGCTGGCAGTTCTTTCTTTATTTCTTGTAATCTTTCAGCTATTGACATTTCCTCTACAATTTTTCAACCTTAATTTTCAGGTACTGCATACAGAAATATATCCATGATTGGAGTATCCGAAATCGCAACTATCTCCGTATCCGAAATAGTATCTTTCAAACCCTCTTTTAAATTCTTCAACGCTTCGTCAAAATCATCAGCATGTACCAAAATAGTATAATTAAATCGTTTCTCCTTGGCACTTACTTCATCGATAGTCACATACGAAACTTTACATTTATACCACTTCGATGCATCTATATCTTTACCAAAGATCTCACTGATTCTAGCCTTTCGAATACCTGCCACCGTAAACTCACCAACATTATAGAAAGGAGCTACTTCCTCATTAATTCTTGCTTCTGCTTCTGAAAAGGACAAAGCATCCACTAAATATGTATCCGTGATTTTTTTCTTTTTCCCTGTTGTTTCTTCAACTTGGTCATGGCTAACCTTACATTCAAAAAAATTCATAACAAAATGTTTTTATGATTACTACGGCAAAGTTACACCAAAAGAACGAAAGTTTGTCATCTTTCCCTCAAAATCTTATATGGCATCTTCAACAACCCTCTCCTCCTTAACAAGAATAAAGAATGATTATTTGTTTTAACATTAATCAAAATATCAACTTAGTATTTTAAGATTCTATTATATTGGGATCGTTTTATTCACTATTTCACCCATTTATCGAATTCATTATCCGCCTAATATGTAAACATCAATGAACTAATGCATTTTTTATTATTGCACTTTTTTACACAAAATGAGCAAAAAAAAATCGCACAAAAAGAGGTAAAATGTGTAATTTACACTATTTTTGCACAAAAATATTGTAACTGAGTATAATAACAAATTAAAGAACCAAATGGCAAAGACCCTCAATCAGCATATCGAGTGGACCATAAAGTCTCACTGGGATATGATGGCGATGACCAACTACATCACCAAGCAATCTTACACATATCAGGAAGTTGGAAAAGAGATTGCTCGCTTACACATCTTGTTCAAAGAGTTAAACATAACGCCACAAGATAAAATTGCATTGGTCGGCAGAAACACACCTGAATGGGCCATAACGTTTTTAGCAACAGTTACATACGGAGCTGTGATTGTACCTATCTTGCAAGATTTTCACCCTAACGATATCCAGCATATCATCAATCACTCTGAGTCTAAGCTCTTATTCCTGTCTGATAACCAATGGGATAATCTAAATGAAGATTCATTACATGGAATAAGAGGTGTTTTCTCCATTACAGATTTTCGCTGTATTTATCAAGCACCAGGTGAATCGATTCAGATGACGATGAAACATTTGGATGCGAAGTTTGCAGAGCGTTATCCAAACGGCATCAGCAAGGAGGATATTCAATATACTGAAAAGGATATTCATGAAATGTCCGTGTTGAATTATACTTCTGGTACCACAGGATTTAGTAAAGGTGTCATGCTGACGGGCGACAATTTCTGCAGCATGATCGAATGTGCGCAAAAAGAGACCAACCTTGTAGGTGAAGGTTATAGAATCCTTTCATTCTTACCATTGGCTCATGCCTACGGATGTGCATTTGATTTCATCGCACAATTCGCCACAGGTGCACACATCACCTTCTTAACTCGTCTTCCAAGTCCTAAAGTGCTGATAAAGGCCATGGAAGAAATAAAACCAGATGCTATCTTCACCGTACCGCTAGTCATGGAAAAGATATACAAAAACAATATCTTACCGACATTGAATAAAACATCCATGAAGGTGGCAACCAGCATACCATTCATTTCCGATAGAATCTATGCAGAGATCCGCAAGAAACTCGTCAACACGTTTGGTGGAGAGTTCAGAAAGGTGGTCATCGGAGGTGCTCCTTTCAACAGAGAGGTGGAAGATTTCTTCCACAAGATAGGCTTCCCGTACATCGTTGGATATGGTATGACAGAATGTGCGCCATTGGTAAGTGTGGATTGTTATAATTTCGTTCCTCATTCAGTGGGTAAACCGATTCTGGATACGCAGGTACGCATTGACTCACCTGACGAACAGAATGTGCCAGGAGAGATTCAGATCAAAGGCCGCAACGTGATGATAGGATATTTCAAGAACGAAGAAGCTACAAAGAATGTCTTCACCGAGGATGGTTGGTTGAAGACAGGCGATGTAGGTGTGGTTGATAAGGATAGAAACATTTATATCAAAGGGCGTTCTAAAACAATGATTCTAACGGCTTCCGGACAAAATGTTTATCCAGAAGAAATCGAGGCAAAGATCAACAACTTACCATTCGTGTTGGAAAGCATTGTCATCCAACAAGACGATAAGATTGTTGCTCTAATTTATCCTGATTTCGCTTCAATGGATGAGATGAACATTGATCACAAAGATCTCGAATCGATCATGGAAGAGCAGAGAAAAACAATCAATGAGAAGTTGGCCGCATACGAACAAATAAAGGCATTTAAGATTCATCCAACTGAATTTGAGAAGACGCCGAAAAAGAGTATCAAGCGTTACTTATACGAGAAATAAAAAAAATTTTTTCACCTTCATAAACACACTGCTCGTAGGCATTTTGTCAACGAGCAGTTGTTGTTTGTGATATCCTTTGTTTGCATTTTTCCATCGAACAATATCTTGTATTTTAAATAATTTGTATATTTTTGTCGGTGAATGAATTAATTCACATAGGTTAGGTTAGAATAAAATTAATTAATAAAAACAGATACGTCCTTTTCTATAAAGGAGTAAGCGTTTGTGCCTTTATAAGATTTCAGAGGATGGCTCATCTGAATTTATATCAACATATATAAATATATGGATAAGTTAACGTACATCAAATACTACGAAAATTCATTTGTGAACAATTGGGACTTACCTGCCATGACAGATTATGTCTCCAAAGAGAGTTTCACCTACGGTGAAGTAGCAGAAAAAATCGCGAAGCTTCACATCTTATTCAAAGAGTTAAATATCAGAAAAGAGGATAAAATAGCCATTGTGGGCAACAACAACCATATCTGGGCTATCACCTTCCTCGCTGTTGAGACATACGGAGCGGTGGTCGTTCCTATTCTAAAGGATTTTCATCCAGACGACATACAACACATCATCAATCATTCAGACTCCACTCTTCTTTTCCTAACAGACAATATATGGGAGAATATTGATGAATCCAAGATACCGAATGTCAGAGGTATCTTTTCAATGTCTGATTTCCGCTGCCTCTATCAAGGTGCAGGAGAGACCATTCAGAAAACACTAAAAACAATAGATAGCAAGTTCCAGGAACTCTATCCAAATGGTTTTCATAAGGAGGATGTTCACTACGACGATAAGGATGATGAAGAGATGGTGATGATCAGCTACACATCGGGTACCACTGGATACAGCAAAGGTGTTATGATTGCTGGAAAGAATTTCCGTGCGAATATTGCGTTTGCCCTAGATACAGACCAAGCAAAAAGGGGGTATAATATTCTCTCCATGTTGCCATTGGCTCATGCATACGGACTATTAGGTGAGATCTTAGCGCAGATTTCAGCAGGTTCTCACATCTATTTCCTCAACAGACTACCTTCGCCAAAGATTCTAATCAAAGCGATGGCTGATGTAAGACCTAACTCCATCTTCTTAGTTCCATTGGTGTTGGAAAAGATTTATAAGAATCAAATCTTACCAACGATCAACAAGACATCCATGAAGGTGGCTCTAAGTATTCCAGGATTAAACAATAAGATATACTCTGAAATCAGGAAAAAACTTGTCGATACTTTTGGTGGAAAATTCAAAGCCTTAGTATTGGGAGGTGCACCACTGAATGCCGAGACTGCAGCATTCATGGATAAAATAAAATTCCCTTACGTCTGCGGTTATGGCATGACGGAATGTGCGCCGTTAGTTGCCTTTGCACAATTGGAAGATTATGTTTCTGGCTCAGCCGGCAAGCTACTTCCATGTTTGCAAGTGAAAGTATTATCGGAAGATCCATACAAGATTCCGGGAGAACTTCTCATCAAGGGTGATTGCGTGATGATGGGATACTACAAAAACCCACAAGCCACAGCAGAAACTATAGATGAAGAGGGATGGCTACATACGGGAGACATGGGAATCATCGACGAGAAAAACAATATCTTCATTAAAGGAAGATGTAAAAACATGTTACTTGGCCCTTCTGGACAAAATATCTATCCAGAATCCATTGAAGCCAAATTAACTAATATGCCTTTTGTATCTGAGTGCATCGTCACCCAAAAAGATAATAAACTGATTGCATTAGTCTATCCAGACTATGCAGCCATGGACGAGAGTCATATTGAAAAAGAGCAGCTAAATATCATAATGGAAGAGAACAGACTGAATCTGAATAAAGACATCGCTAGTTACGAAGCCATATCAAAAATCATTATTCACAACAGTGAATTTGAGAAGACACCAAAGAAAAGTATCAAGCGATATCTATATGAGAATTTAGCATGATTCAATTTTATTGTGTGCAAATCAGCCATTTTTATTGAATTTTATATTTTTTTCACATTCCAAGCCAAAAAAAAGACGAGACTGAGATACAATTGAAAAAAATAAATTATATTTTTGCACCGACAAAAAAAAGACGTTGTTTAATTTATTTATATAAAAAAATGAAAAAGGTAGTTTTATTTTTCGCTGTTTCTGCTGCT
>JBGUIU010000063.1:0-8900 GCA_045113275.1 Paludibacteraceae bacterium | reverse complement strand
TGCGTCAGTCACAGTGGCTTTAGAATATTCAATCTTGTAATAGATACCATTGACCTCGAAGTCGTAAGCAATAGCTGTTGTTGGTAGTAGGAACGCTATCAGCAGAAATAGTTTTAATAGATTTTTCATTGTTTTATCTGTTTTAGGTTAATCATCACATTTTTTTAAATCAATCACAAAGATAATAATATTTCTTTATTTTTCCCATCATTGATGGAGATAAGATGTAATTATTTAAGAAACGACTCATAATGTAAGAAGAAATCATTACCGGTCATCATGTGGCAAGGTATATTTCACCATAGGAGTAATAATGGCTGTGCTTTTCTTACCGGTCTCATGTGTATCGATGTTGACCATAAGACTAATGAGGAACTGAAGAAGATAAAGCAGACGGTAATGGGATGGGGCTGTACCTATTGTTGTTTCAAGAGTCCAAGCGGTGATGGATTGAAGGTAGTCATTAATACGGATAGCAGCAGTCTCATCCATTACGGCAACTTTTATCGTCAGGTGGAGCAGATATTCATTAATCAGTTCGGGATAGAGCCGGATGATGACTGTGAAGATGTCGGGAGAGCATGTTATTGTAGCTTTGACCCAGATCTCTATTATAATCCCAATGCCATCCCCCTTCATCTCGATTATGACCCGAAATACGATAAACAAGAGTCTGAACATAGCAAAACATCGTCCTCATACTCACAGCCTCTGATTACTCCCACAGCTAGATTCATAGCCCATCTTAATAGTTTACGTAATCCAATGACGGACGAACAGATCATTAAGATTCTCGACATCAGGTTTCAGGGGTTTAAGGAAAATTACATCGATGGGAACAGAACCCATAGCATCTTCATTCAAGCTAAAGGACTATGTGAAGCTGGGATTGATATTGAGAAAGCCATAAACTATCTCGAGTCACGCTTCCTTCCAACGGGTTATGACAAGGCAAAACTGAGATATGAGGTGAATCGATCTTATGGGAAAAACGCTGACATGTTTGGGATGAAGAGAAGTGAATACAAACCCTACAGCGAATACAAGAAGTCAAAATCCAATTCCAACTAAACGAAAAAGGCCAACTCTATCAATTAAATGATGGGGTTGGTCTATTTCTTTTCTGGTTATTAATGAATGGAGAAGGTTGAAGGCTAAGTCTTCTTTCAATTATTATCATTGAAGTGGTCAATTTTTATTTTTGTCTTTAGCCTTATTCCTTTTCCTCTTTCTCGACACATATCTAATTCTTGTTCGTTGTTTTTGTTTTGAGATGCAAGTAGGTATAATCTGTTCTGCTAATTCATAAATCGCAGATGAACGAAGTCCCTTGTACCTATTTATGTCTTCTGATGACATTTCAACAACCGAAAGCACTTCTGGAAACATTCTATTACTTAGATATACAATATCACCATTATCAAAATCCCCACTGACACCTTCAACGCCTACGGGGTAGATATTTGCCCCCCGTATTACTGCTCTCATAGCTCCATCATCTAAGAAAACATGCCCTTTGGGCCTTTCTTTTTTTAATAAATACCTTAAAAGTGTATTTGCATAGTTTTTAGATTTAATCCTTTCCCCTTTAAAACTATCTGGCAAATTATCTTTTAAATCTTGATAAATATTTGCATATGCAGTGCCACTTAATAGATTATTGAATTTCTTTCGAGAATCTTCTGTCGGTAGCTGGATAAATTTCTTGATGATGTCCGCTTTCTGAAAATTGCACTCGATAATGTTCATAAAGCGCTCATCTATAGCAACAGCCAGATTGCAGTAATACAGCAGTTCTGTCGGATGAATTTTAGCTATTCTTTCAGGTGTGAAAAAACGTTTGAAGTCCACCTCTATATTTCCGATTTCATTCCTTCTTCTGTTCAATGTCTTAAGACGAAGAGAAAACAATCCAATGTCATCATTATCTTCTAAATAAAGGTCATCAATCAAATTTTCGATTGGATACAACAATTTTGCAGTTTCTTTAAATGAAGAGTGTTTCGATAATTGCATCTTTCGAGACAGCACGAGTTTATCATACCTGGAAAAACACATAAAATCTTGAAGGATAACTTCTAGAATCAAATGCTCCACAAACTGGGGGTACCTATTGATAAACCTTTTAAACAAATCTACAGAAATATGACTATCTTCCTTGAGGATAGTTTTTATGCAAGTTTCTGCAATTAAAGCACAGGTGGCGTCTTTTTCAGTAAGTATAATTAATGCTTCCTCATAAGCTGGATGGGAAAAACGATATACGGGAGTCTGAATTCCAAGTCGTTGAATTCGGTGATTTTCTTGTCCTCTCAGCTCGAATGCGAACAATGAACCCTCAAATGGAGTCTTTTCAAAAAGATTCATCTGGCATCTATTAAATACGTCACGTAATTGTGCAACGTTTTTCCGTCCGTACAGAAGCACTGTATATAATAATATCTTAGCAGGGTGGGTTAGTGTTTTTATCTCATCAGCGAATAGAGATACAAGGTCTGTTGTTTTTGCATTTTTTATTGCTTCTTTTAACAGATTGGAGTTAGAGGCATTAGCATTGTTCATGACCAAGTTATATATCATCAATGGGGAGATGAGCCTTTTTTGTGAGATGGCACTCATAACAATCGATATATATTTCTTCTTGTTTTTCCAATTCGTATATGATTCAATATATCGCATAGCAATTTGTTTTAACTCCGAATCATCATACGATGGATTTCTGATATTTAGTTCTTTCTTGAAAGATTCTAGATTTTCGGCGCTTACAATTTCTTTTTCGAACTTCTTAAATACTTCAGTTCTTGATGTAATTATAAGCTTCGCTTTACTTGTTCTGAACCGTTGTATTAGATTGGTAAAGATAGTTTTTAGTTCTTCTCGATTCTCAAAAACTGTTCTTCCGAAAGGATCTTCAATATAAACAACATCCCTGTCTTGAGGTTCAAAAGTAAGCAACTGTTCTTTTTGCACATCTCTGTCTTCTTTTGCCAATCCGTAGAACCATACAGGATTAAAACCTCTATGATAGTATTCCTGAAGGAAATGCACTGCTGTATAAGTTTTGCCTATGCCAGGATCTCCAGTAATGACAAGTACATTATCTCTTTCTAACAAATCGAACATCTCCTGATACTCTCTAGGTTTTACATAATATGAATCTATAAATTTATACCGATCCTCTTCAACTCCAATAGCTTTTAGAAATATATATCGGTCATCCATTTGGTTATTATCCTCTTCTATAACCTTGACATTCGTTTCTGTATATCCATTTTTACTTCTGTAAGGTTTTTTATGAGCAATATCAAGTTCAAAAATGCAGAAGTTCTTGTCTTCAGTAAACTCATATATTTTATTTTTCGGGTTTAAATCAGAACAACCATTATTTAGGAACTCAGATTTGAAACAATCATCCACGAAGGCAAATAAAGCACTTCTTCCCTCTCCGTTTAATTGCTTTGAAAATGTGTTAGAATAGATTACGTACAAACCATCTGAAGATCTCTGCACATCGGTATGCATTGAATGGAAGAATTCATCACTTTGTTGATTGAACGCTGAGACAATTAGAAAATCAAGTATGTCTTTACCTAAGTCTATTCTCAAGTTGTCATCTGTATAGTCCAAACAAATAATCACAGCAAAATCTCCAATCTTTGTTCCGCGGAATAGCCTAACCAAATGACCAGACGTCGCGCCATCTTGTTTATCTTGAAAACTAGATTTCTCAAATGGCGCAGGTGTAATCTTTTCTGTTTCGTAAACACCGATGGGGGTCACGATAGGACAAACGGAAAGAAAACCCTGATTTCCTTTCTTATAATGTGTTCCTCCGATAATGTACATGTCATTTTGAGATGAAAAACCCACAAGCTCATTTACAAATTCACTTGGGATAGTTAACTCCGGAAAGACTAAAAGGTCTACTTGTTGCTTTGAGGCTATATTCAAAAATCTACGTATATAATTTTTGTTTTTCGAAGTATTATTAACAAAGTAAAGTCTGCCATGTTTATCGTATTCCATTTGGTCAAAATCAAGTTGACAAATCATCACCTTGACCTTGTCCAACCGAGATTCATCAAAGTTCACAATCTCAATTTGATATCTCTCTTTTGGATTAGAGTTCATCATATGCCTGATAAAAATTGTCCTTTTGTACTGTTATAAATGGTTTTTCCAAACTATTTTTTGAAGTATACTGCTGATAAAAACCATTAAACAATAAATACACATCATCCCTATTGTCTATCTTAAATGCAAACTCGTTATTCGACGGTAATGAATATTTAAGTAATCG
This sequence comes from Paludibacteraceae bacterium, assembly GCA_045113275.1. Classification (GTDB taxonomy): domain Bacteria; phylum Bacteroidota; class Bacteroidia; order Bacteroidales; family Paludibacteraceae; genus UBA1181. The sequence goes on along the minus strand of JBGUIU010000063.1, from coordinate 4,600 downwards.
TGAATAATCCACCATAAGGGGGCTGTATTTTTCATAGAAATAGGCATCAGTATTATTCTTTATATTTAATTGGCAGGTTACATCCTGAATATGAAATCCACAACATATTTCCTCAATTGTTTTCACAGACATCATAAGCATCTGTATAAAACTGAATATATTGGGCAGCATCACTTGTTGGTCTGTTTGTTCTTCATAAGAAAAAGCAATAGCACTATCATTTATCACAAGCTTCTCTTTGTATAATAGATTTGTAAATGGCATACATAGATATGTCAATACAATTGCTCCATTATCTACTAATTTTTCTCCCTGGATAAAGAGCCTATTAATTTTATCTTGATGGTTGCTAAATTCTTGTAATTTTTGAAGGATGACTTCATTCCCATCTTTGTATGATGGCATTTCTAAACTGAAGCTTAAAAATGCTTGATATGGTAACTTCGTAATCATGTTTTTCTTCATATTTAGAATATGGACATTGAACTAAAAAAGTAAACTCTGGATAGTATCCTCTAACCAATGTAGAGATCTTTATTCAGAATGGCAATAATAAAGGCATTACTTTTACTCAATAGAATTGCCACTAATGATTTTAGCGTATTCTGCAAATGTATACTTTACGTACACATGATTGTGATGGACCCAATACCACAAAAAAAGACAAGAAGCGATAATGGATATATACCAGAATCCATTGTAATAGAATTGGCTATCAATAAGCATAATAAAAATGGTTGCAATTAATTGACCTCCAAAAATGTTCCTTGCAAGAATAGAATTTTCTCTAAACACTTCTGTTCGTTCACTATTAATTGTCTGTTTGGCCCGTTGAAGTATCTGGCCCGCGATAATGTCAGTTAAATCCTCTCCTTTGATGTTTTCGTTTTTGAGAATCTTATCTCTTTCTTTAACGGGATAATACTTTGAACCTTTAAGGATGTTTTTTGAAGGTCTCCCTCCTCCTAGTCTGTAATACAGATGCTCAATAAGAGCCATCATACTTTCAATAAAATATCCAACGACAAAACCGACAAAAGGAATAAGAATAATAATGATACCCGACAGATCTGACAATCTAGTAGTATCAAATTGAATGTTGCTAAACAGAATATACCATCCACTTATAAGGGCTAGAACATATAATCCAGGTATTATGTACCGAATAAAATCTTGTAATCGATAATTCATATTTCTCGAGTTTTTATTCTTTTAGAAATGATAACGATAAGGTGAGCTTAAAAGCAACTAAAAAGTATACATCTAATACAATAACTGCAAAGATACAATAACTATTTTACTTTTTAACATATTCCCATACTAAAAAAAAACTTGACTTTCAACAAACGGGAGGAATTGGTATTGTTGTTGTTCCTTTTTATTTAGGTGTCCTTTTTTTTGCTGTTTTTATATACCTATGCAAATTTTCTAATAAAAAATGGACAGGTAGAGGATAGATAAGGAGATAGAGAAGGAAAAGAACAGTGCACCTGGAGGGTGCACTCCATCCGAAACAAGAGAGAGACAGGGACGGACGAGGCGAGAGGCGAGTCGGCAGCAGGTGGGTCTTTTCTGCTTACGGATTGGGTGAGCGTTAGCGAGCCTGTTCCTTTCTTCTGTTCTAACAAGTGCGTAAGCCTTTTATCCGATATTCACAGACCCTCAAAGCCTAAAGCGAGAGAGGGGCGTCAAGTGAATGAGGGTAAAAGTAGAGTGAAAAGGTTCTGAGGAGATTCCGAATATGATGAGGAATCGATCAGGTTCTTGAACGGATTGTATAGTGGTGAAGAGAAAGCCATAACACACATCCCAAACATTAGTCCACTGTTTCTACTTTTTGGATATTCTTGATCATCTTAGAAGTTGGATAAAGGTCATCATCCCAATATTCCAAGAGCAGTTCCTTATTCAGTTTAACCCAATCCATTACTTCACTTACCGGAACATCAACCTGGGGATTGTCTATTATCTCAGGTTTATCAGATATTGACACGAAAACCTCAATATCATCAAACCTGACCATTACAACTGGATTTTGTTCAAGATACCCGTGATTAACCAGTATAATAGCATTAACACCCGTATCCTCCTTAACAAGAGTAGCAGCATCGGCCATCCATTTATCAAGTACTGGAGGCTCATTATCGACAGGTTTCTCCATCATCTTTAGTCAATCTTAAATGTTTGAGGCGTAAATGTTATATCTCGCTCTATAAACCAGCATGTAATATGTTTGCCCTCAGTGTCATCATCTCTCTTGACTCTAAAATCTTGACGATTCTGCCACTCATCACATACAACATTCACAAACTTTTTGAATGCTTCTTTGTTATCAGGATTTGCTTCATGTTCTTTTTCATGGAATGACAAGACTAGAAACACACATTTGTCATTGCCTTTATCGTAAGCCTCTAATAGCGTTCCAGCCGTAGCGGTGAATAATTGGTATTGCAAATTTTTGATTTCTATATCTTCAATGCTTTTTTGCGGAACGATCATTTCCAGCAACTTTTCTATTCGCTCTTTTTTGTTATTACTCGTTTTGGGATTGTTATACTCTTCATGAATACTATTATCACCAAAAGGCTCGTTTACTTTAGCCTCGATGCCAATAACAATATCTTTATTATACAGAAGCAAGTCATGATTTCTTCCTTCACCTCTTTGGGGTAGTTTGGTTTCGACCTCTGGCTCACCAATAAAATCTGCTCGTGTTTTTATAGAAATCTCATTTAAAACTGATTGAACAAGTTCTTTGAAATCGCCATATGATACGAACTTCGCAAATTCTTTAGCACTATAGCCATCTTTCCATTGTTTCTCCTTTCCTTTAGGTGGAGCAACTCTAAACCAATCATTTTCATCTTTGATTGTAATCGTTTTCTTGATAATGATTCCCATATTTCAATTACTATTACGTTAATAATTATCTGCAAAAATACGGTTTCTATCTATGATTTGCAAATATCCTTCTCGCTCTTTCACATTTGCCTTTAACACGATGTGAATGTCACTCCAAAAGATGACTTATATCTTCACCTTTCTTATTGTTACTCCTGCGGTTACCCTCTAAGGCATAGCATCTTATTAATGTTTTGCCTTCTTTATTGTTGAGCTTGATCTTTCTCTTTAATGAGCCGATGGTCTTTGTTTTTTCATCTCCAGCTGTATATGATTTAAGTGCCTCAATGAAATATGTGAGTATGCCATCTCCCTCTTCATTCAACTTTAGTAAGTCCTTCTTGTGTTCTGTTGCATCTGCATTGTTAGCTTTAAACTCAATCAGGCAAACTCTCTCTTGTTTTTCGTTAAAGATGACCATATCAAATTCTCCACTACGACCATTATCATCTTGGTGGGGGTCTGATGAGAAGTCTTTATACTTTAGTCTTGTCGGTGTTTCAACCGAATAAAACAGATTATTGTCCTTAACGGCTTGTGAAGCATTAAAAGCCTCAACAAAAGCAAACCGAAGCTCTTGCTCACTTATTCGTGTTTCACCATTGCTAAAGTGTGGAAAAACTATTCTCGTTTTAGTCTCTCCCGCTTTAGGTGCTGAATCATCATTTATTACTCCTTCACGATGATACTGGTAGGCATAGTTAATACGACTGAATGCATCAACCACAATGTCATCTATAATCCCTTTCAGGATCTCTTTTAAATCGTTTTTTTCTTTTTCGTTCATAGTTACACGTTATTTTATTGATTGTTTCTCTGTGAATTGGATCTATATTCTACTATCCTTAGTTACCCAATCACGTATGTTTTCGAGATTCTCTTCATCGACAAAGATGACTCGCAGGGTAATATCGTCTTGGAGACTGCTAGTGCTAAAGAAATGGTCAAATACCATATCCAAGGACTTGCAATCGTCAATAAACCTCAGAATCTCCCTGCTGAATGCCTCGTTGTCACTATTACCGTCCGACATGATGATGTGGATGAAACACAGAAGCCCGTAGTTGGGGTGTATTCCAGAGATAGGCATCAACATGTTTCTCAATTCACCAAAGAGATCATTAGCATTGTCGTATGTGTATTTGCACTCGACCAGATTCACTACGTTAAAATCGAACATCCATTCCATATCGCTCAACCGGCATGAGGATTGTTCAAGACGGGCACCCGCCCCGGGAGCGAATATCTGCTCCAGCAGGGTCAGGCGTTCAGTCGTTGACAGGTTCTCGAGTATCCGCTGTCTCATTGCTCGTTCATCTTTAGCCACAGGCGTTCCACTTCTTGTTGGTGTAGGGCGAACTCTAGTTTTGATTCGCTGAATCCGTTGAGGGGGACTCGCTCGAAGAATTGGGAGTAGAATTCACGGGCGTCGTAGTCTTCCCATGAGCGCCACGCCATTGCGCTCCAGTCCCATTTGGCGATGTACTTGCGGACAAGTTCGTTGGTCATTCTCACGTTAGGGTTCGCGGTGAGGGCGGTTGTGAGATCTGCGGCGATGTCGATGTTGATGGTCAAGTGACTATCTCGGACGTGACAGCGCTTATTGATAAGCTGCTTGCTGGAGCGTAAGTTCAACGTGCCTATTCAGTGACTTCCACTCATGCTAAGCCGCTAATCGGTGTTGACATTAATATTGAAA
>JBGUIU010000062.1:0-43244 GCA_045113275.1 Paludibacteraceae bacterium | reverse complement strand
ACAGGAATCTCCTTTTCGGGAGCCTCACTAAGTGACACACGGATTGTATCACCAATACCATCCTGGAGCAATGCGCCAATACCTATTGCAGAACGCACACGACCATCTTCACCATCTCCAGCCTCTGTTACACCCAAATGCAACGGAAAAGCCATCTTCTCTTCGCTCATCTTTTCCACCAGCAATCGAACCGTTTGTACCATAACAACCGTATTAGATGCTTTTATAGAGATAACGATATTGAAGAAATCGTATGCAATGCATAAACGTAAAAACTCTAGACATGACTCCACCATGCCTTGAGGCGTATCACCGTATCGTGAAAGAATACGATCGGACAGTGAACCGTGATTCACACCAATACGAATAGCCGTATGATGTTCCTTACAGATATCCAATAGCGGATACAACTTGTCTTTTATCTTTTCAATCTCCAACTGATATTCTTCATCCGTATAATCAAAGCGTTTCAACGTGTGAACTCTATCAACAAAGTTTCCCGGATTAATTCTCACCTTTTCAACCACTTTAGCTGCCTCAAAAGCGGCCTGTGGATTGAAATGAATATCAGCCACCAATGGTGCTTTAGCACCACGCATACGCAAATCTGTGCGAATATTATGCAGATTCTGTGCTTCTTTTACACCTTGGGCAGTAAAACGAACTAATTCGCCTCCCGCTTGTTCAATACGAATGGCTTGTTCCACACTGGATGACGTATCGTTGGTATCTGTATTAGCCATAGATTGTACTCGAATAGGATGAGAACTACCTATCTCAATATCACCAACTTTTACAGAAATCGTATTTCTACGATGATATTCAAACAAATTATCCATTATCATATATTTATTTTTCTGTATTTTCCTCTTCGTCAAACTTCATCTCCATCGTAAATTCCTCATACAGATGGTAAGATTCGACATTAAATGATATAGAATAAATCCAATACAACGGCCATCCTGTCTCATGGATACCAGAAGTTAGCGTAAGAATATAAGAATCCTCTGAGACATACATTTCATTGTCTGATGACTTGAATAGATTCACATCAGCCTTAATCAATGAATTAAGCATAGAATTACAGGCTTCCTTTACCTGATTAGGGTCCACAAATTCTGTATAATAAAGAATTGAATATTGATCCTCTGGGAATAGATCCACCACACCAATCCTACATTTTGAATCAAGGGTATGATCAGAAAACAAGAAAGGAACTTTTGATGCTGCCTCAACTGGCTCTCCTAACTTATATACCAAGCCGTAGAAAAAATAGAAATGTAATATATCTTCCGACATTTTCTTGATTCCTTCCTTCGTGGATGTTTGCTTCATTGTCTGCTTAAAAAAATCTGTAATTATAGGATTATCCTTATAGGTTTTAGAAAGCTTTGTAAACAAGTTTTGATTCTCCTTCTTAATCTCTTTCCAATTCAAAAGGTCTTGAAAAACACCCAACTCATTCGTTTTGATACGATATTTCATTGATGGCATCTCAGAGAAAATCTTTTTAAGCTCTTCTCGTCCAACAATCACTTCGGGTTTATGAATCACCCATTCACATATATAAGATTTAGCTGTAGAATCCACAATCGTCACATCAACATCATATTTGATTTGTTGTGTTAAAACGCTATCCGTATTATTAATCTTATATTTAGACTTTGTCAAAACATACGACATCTTCTCTCCTTTTTCCCAATACGCAACAATTTGCACTGTAGAATCCTTCATATCGATCTGTGCATAGGATGAGAAGATCACCAGAAACCCTATAAATAGAGAAATAATTTTCTTCATAAAACCACTTATTTAACAAAAAAGGCTGGATAAAAACCCAACCTTTTTTGATTAAAGATTTATTGTTACTTAATTATTAGCAATAGCAACATCAGCATTATCATTTGCAGGAAGAATCTCTTCTTCTTTCTTCTTAATCAAACTGTCTGTACCCTTTTTCTTTAACAAATCATATGCCAAAGGAGTAGCAACAAACCATGAAGAGTAAGTACCTACGACAACACCAACTAACATAGCAAAGATAAATCCACGAATTGTTTCACCTCCGAAGAAGAAGATGATAATCAATACGACAAACGTACTCATTGATGTACTGAATGTACGACTTAATGTCTGGTTCAATGAGCCATTGATAACATCCTTAACATTTGCTTTTGGATTCAAACCTAAGTTCTCACGGATACGGTCAAAGATAACCACGTTATCATTGATTGAATAACCGATCACTGTCAAAATAGCCGCAATGAATGATTGATCGATCTCCATAGAGAACGGCATTATATTTTGCAACAATGAGAAGAGACCAAAGATAATCAAAGTATCGTGAGTCAAAGATGCGATAGCACCCACACTAAATGCGATATTACGGAAACGTATAAAGATATACAATCCGATACCAAGCAATGAAATCAAGACTGCCCAGATAGCAGAGGTCTTAATATCATCAGCCATTGTAGGTCCTACCTTCTGAGAACTTTGTAAACCTAATGTGTAGCTATCTTCTTTTACAGAAGGACGAGATACTCCATTCTCAATCACATATTGATTAATGAACATATTAAATGTAACACCATCACCTAACACTGGAGACAATCCGTCAAATATACGTCTTTCAATTTCTGAATCGATATTTGGATCATCTTCCATGATCTTATAGTTCGTTGTAATACGAACCTGATTAGCATCACCAATAGTGATAACAGACACTGTATTTCCGTCGAAAGAGCTCTTCAACTTATCTGCTATATCTACAGTTGACACAGGTTGTTCAAAACGAACGATATAGTTACGACCTCCAGAGAAGTCAACACCCTTCTTTAAACCGCTCAAACCTAAAGAACACAATCCAATCAAAATACATGCAGAAGAAAGGATATAGAAGATTTTTCTTTTACCCATGAAATCTACATTCATATTTTGGAGCCAGTTCTTGGTAATATTTGTTGTAAATGCAAGATTATCGAACTTAGAAGATCTATTCAACAACCACTCAAATATCAAACGAGAGATATAAATAGCTGTGAAGAATGAGCAAAGGACACCGATAATCAATGTAGTAGCGAAACCTTTAATTGGTCCTGTACCAAACATGAACAAGATAATACCTGTCAATACGGTTGTCACATTTGAGTCGATAATTGCACTCTTTGCATTTTCATAACCTTTAGCCAATGCTGTTTTGACATTGCTATTCTTACGTAATTCCTCACGGATACGCTCATAGATCAACACGTTTGCATCCACAGCCATACCCAATGTCAATACGATACCGGCGATACCTGGCAACGTCAGAACGGCTCTAAACGATGCGAGCACACTGAATATAAAGAACACGTTACATAGCAATGCAAAGTCTGCGATCAAACCTGGTACCAATCCATAATAGAATATCATATAAAGCAATACCATAGCAAATGCTACGATGAACGAGATCAAACCAGCATGGATAGCTTCCTGACCCAAAGATGGTCCAACGACATCTTCTTGAACAATATGAGCAGGAGCAGGCATCTTACCAGACTTCAACACATTAGCTAAGTCTTTTGCCTCTTCTACTGTGAAATGTCCAGTGATCTCAGAACGTCCACCTGTAATTTCATCGTTTACACGAGGATAAGAATATACATAACCATCCAAAACGATAGCTACACACTTACCAATATTCTCTTTTGTCAAACGAGCCCATGCAGCAGCACCTTCTTGGTTCATCTCCATATTAACAGTAGAAGCTGATGTGTATTGAGCAAAGTCAGAATTTGCATCTACGATAACAGAACCACCTAATGGAGCTTTTCCATCTCTTCTCTTGCAATTAATAGCAATCAACTCGAACCAGTTTCCTGCCTCATCGATAGATTTAACAGACCATTTAGGATTCAATCCATTTGGCAATAGATGTTTCTCTTTAGCCATACGGAAATAATTTCCTACCTGAGCAGTATCTTTCTGATGTACATAACCGATTAGCGGACCATGACCGATTCTTCCTTGTTGATCAATATTCAACTGCATAACAGCGAATAATGGATTTTCTTTCGCAAACTCTTCTGCGCTTTCATTTTTTTGAATAGAATCATTATTGATTGCAATCAAGCTATCGAGTGCAGCCGTTTCTGAAACTTTTGCTACAGTATCTTTTCCTTCTTGGCTAGTCTCAGCATTTCCTATCTTGGCCATATCACGAGCCATCTCGTTAACAGCAAGAACACCGCTGTAGATCTCCGAGAAATCATACGTCTCCCAGAATTCCAAATCAGCAGAACCTTGAAGCAACTTACGTACACGCTCTGGTTCTTTTACACCTGGCATCTCAATCAAGATACGTCCTGCAACATCCAATTTTTGTATATTAGGTTGTACCACACCGAAACGGTCGATACGAGAACGAAGCACATTGAATGAATTATCAACTGCACTTGCCACCTCTTCTTTTAACACTTTAATAACTTCAGCGTCTGTAGAAGTAGCACTAATTTTTTCTCTTAACTCAAATGTTGAGAAAACAGATGCTAATGGAACATCTTTGTTTACTTCTTTAAATGATTCAGCGAATAAATCTACGAAATCACGTTGATTTGTCAACTGTTTTTCTTTAGCCAATTTCATGGCATTCATGAACGGCTCAGTTGTTTGTTGTGACCCTGCTAATGATTTAAGAATGTCAGCAACAGAAACTTCCATCACAACATTCATACCTCCCTTAAGGTCTAGACCTAAGTTCAGCTCATTCTCTCGACACTCTTTCAAAGTGTATCCCAACCAGACTTTCTTACCTGACAAAGAGTCAAGATATGCTTGTGCTTCTGTTGTTCCTTCTCCATACATCTCAGCCGCTTTATTAGCATAATGCGATGAAACAATACTGAATGAAAGATAAAAAACAGAGACAATTGCGAAAGTCACTGCAATCAACTTAACAAATCCCTTGTTTTGCATTTTTTTAATTAGTTAATTATTAATATTTTAAATTTATTTTCATAAAATAACTCGCAAAGATAGTTTTTTTTTCTCTTATTCCCACCGATTCATCAATAAATTTGAACCTTAAATTCTCTTTTTTAGTTTATGTTCTGCCGAAATTATTCTTTTTTCCTAAATTTGTGTTATTATTCATCTTAATATATGCTTTCTATGAGGATAGTTATCACTTTCATATTAATTTTTGTCTCTTCTTTGTATTCGTATGCTCAAACTCAAAAGGAAATTAAAACATACGAAAATGCTGTCATTCTCATGAATGAAGGTCATTATAAAGAAGCCCTACCTATCTTAAAAGAATTAATACGAAACAACAAAGAGTTTATTGCGGCCTCCTGGACCTTGTCTGATCTTTATGGAAAAATGGACGATCCAGAGAAACGTATCTCAACTCTTCTGTATATTGCAAAACCTAATTTGCCACGATATACTGCTACCCTATTACGTATTGGAAATGCTTATCATGAGACATGCAACTACGAAAAAGCGATCGAGTGGTATAAAATGATTCCTGCCTCTGATGCGACATTCTATAAAAGAGGTGCCATCAGAATAAAACAATGTGAGGATGCGTTAGAGCTGGTTGCAAAACCTGTCCCTTTCAACTATAAGAACATGGGACCGAACATCAACACAGAATTTGACGATTACTGGCCAAGCATAAGCGCCGATGAATCGTTCTTCTCAACAACAATCAAACTAAACAAAAGACAGGGACAATCAGAGTTCGGAAGGGGATGTCACGAAGACCTCTACTTAAGCAGAAAAGTAAATAATGTATGGTCTAAAACCCAAAACATGGGTAGTTCCATCAATACCATAGGAAACGAAGGAGCACAATGTATCTCCCTAGACAGCCGATACATGTTTTTCGTGGCTTGCGATAGAAGCACAGGAGCCGGTGGTTGTGATATCTATTATTCTATTCGAGAAGGAAACACATGGTCTCCCGCCATCAACCTCGGTGCGAATGTCAACACCCGACATTGGGAAACATGTCCTTCCTTAAGTCCAACAGGCGATGAACTTTATTTTGCTTCCACCCGTCCTGGGGGCTTAGGCAAATCAGACATCTGGAAATGTAAAGTTGAGATACAACCCAACGGTCATCTTAAATTCTCTGAAGCAGTCAATTTAGGACCAACAATCAATACACCAGAAGATGAATATTCTCCTTTCATTCATGCCGACAATCAAACATTATACTACTCATCCAAAGGTATGAAAGGTCTTGGCGGATATGATGTGTATGTTTCTTACAAAGATGACAAAGGAGGCTGGACCACTCCTAAAAACATGGGATATCCAATCAATACGTGTCAAGATGAAGTAGGATTCGTTGTCAACGCACATGGTGATAAAGCTTATTTTTCATCCAACGGACAGGAGAAGAATGGTATGGGACGAGAAATCTATGAACTGATTTTAAAAGAGGGTAATTATCGTCCTAACAAAGCCATGAAATATGCTACAGGTAAGATCTTAGATGCTCAAACCAATCAGCCTATTCAGGCTACAATTGACGTGTTCAACGTGGAGACCAACAAAATGGTCTTCCGCTCTGTCTCTGACAAAAAAACAGGAGAATTCATCACCTGTACACCTGAAGATGAAGAGTATGGCGTCAACGTGAGCAAAAAAGGCTATATCTTTTATTCTGATAATTTTGCTGCCAAAAACAGCACATCAACGAAACCGTCTGAGCTGAAAGAAAGGAGCAATGTAACGCTGGACAAGATCGAAGTTGGTAAAAAAATGACGCTGAAGAATATCTTCTTTGATTTTGACAAAGCAACGCTGAAGAAACAATCGTTCATAGAATTGAATCATGTAGCTCAATTCATGAAAGAAAACCCTACTGTTCGAATCGAGTTGTCAGGTCACACTGATTACAAAGGATCTGACGAATACAACATGACACTATCAACCGATCGTGCCAAAGCCGCCCTTGAATATTTAGCGAAAAAAGGGGTTCCTAGAAGCAGAATGGAATACAAAGGCTACGGAAAAACTCAACCCATAGCCGACAACAAGACTGAAGAGGGACGTGCCATCAACAGACGAACAGAAATAATGATTATAGGGAAATAAAACCTGCAATCAGGGTAAGAACAGTGTGGTATCACACATGTTCCACTCTGTTTACAGAATTAATGTTCTGAATCTTCATCAAAGAGACACATAAGTTATTCACATCTTCAACGTCGTGAACATAGATTGTGATGAAACCTTCAAAGATTCCATCCTTGGCATCTACCGTCATTCTGCTGATATTCATTCCATGTTCCTCCGTAATGGTACGGATAACATCACACATCACACCGATACGATCAACTCCTTTTATCTCGATTGTTGCAGGGAATGACAACATCTTATGCGTTTCCCACACAGCAGATATGATACGTTCTCCATAGTTGGATTTCAGTTTCATGGCTACCGGACACTGTCGTTTATGAACCACCAGCATTCCATCCTCTTCCATGAATCCTAATATATCATCACCCGGAATGGGTGAACAACAATCAGCAATACGATACGTAACACCTGAGTTATTTTCCTCCAAGGTAAGTGTTTTCTTCGCGTCTGGTTTCTTTGTCCCAAAAAATGGAAGCGATGTACTCTTTCCATCTTTCCTGAACGTAAGATTCCAGTATTTCATCCAACGACTCTGCGATTTAAATACCGTATTGGTTAAATCATTAAGGTTGTACACCGATTTTCCTATCTTATACAACAGATCTTCTTTCTTCGTCTCCTTGTAATAATCCATTATCTTGGATAGATTATCCGGCGTCATTTTCTGATTGATTCCCGTCAGATAAGTTTCCAAATCATGCTCTCCCTTATTGATGAAGGACTTATATTCCTTTTTGAAGATAGAACGGATTTTTGCTTTTGCACGAGCAGTAACCACAAAGTTGATCCATTCAGGCAATGGCACTTGTTTCTTCGATGTAAGCACCTCCACCTGGTCACCACTATTCAATACATAGCTAAGAGGAACTAATTTATGATTCACCTTTGCACCAATACATTGCAGACCTACATCTGTATGCAAAGAGAAGGCAAAATCCAATGCAGTTGCTCCCTGAGGCAATGTACGGATATCTCCCGCAGGAGTAAAGACAAATATCTCAGAAGCGAAGAGATTAAGTTTAAACGTATCCAAGAAATCTATCGCATTAGGCTCAGGATTTTCCAACAACTCTTTTATGGTTTGCAACCATTTCTCCAATTCTGAATCATCCTTTTCACCTGTCTTATATTTCCAATGTGCAGCAAAACCTTTCTCTGCGATATCATCCATACGACGGCTACGAATCTGAACCTCGATCCATTGACCGTTAGGTCCCATCACCGTGACATGCAAAGCTTCATATCCATTCGCCTTTGGAGTGCTCACCCAGTCGCGGATACGATCAGGATGAGGTTTATAGATATCTGTGATAGCCGAATAGATAGCCCAACAGGCCTGTTTTTCATCATCCCCCTCATTAAAATCAAAGATAATACGCAAAGCAAGAATATCATAAACCTCCTCGAACGGAATATTCTTAGCCTGCATTTTTCTCCATATTGAATAAATTGATTTTATACGGGCATGGATTTCAAACTTGTACCCTAAGCTTTCCAATTTTTTCTTGATAGGCTCAGAAAAGATTGTAAAAAAGTTATCACGCTCTTCTCTCGTGTTATCCAACAAGGAGGTCAGCTCAGCATACTTATCAGGATGCTCATATTTAAAGCTCAGATCCTCTAATTCCGTTTTGATTGCATACAAACCAAGACGGTTGGCCAACGGTGCGTAGATATACTGTGTTTCACCTGCAATTTTATACTGTTTAGCAGGTGGCATAGAACCCAGCGTACGCATATTATGAAGTCTATCGGCCATCTTAATCAAGACGACACGGATATCTTCAGACATAGTAAGTAACAGTTTACGGAAGTTTTCAGCCTGAGCTGAAGCCTTTTCACCAAAGACACCACCAGAGATCTTTGTCAAGCCATCCACAATCTGAGCAATCTTTTTTCCGAACAGATTCTCAATATCCTCTACAGAATAATCAGTATCCTCCACCACGTCATGCAACAATGCCGAACAGATAGAGGTAGAGCCCAGACCAATCTCATGCGACACAATACGTGCCACTGCAATAGGATGCATGATATATGGTTCTCCAGATCTACGTCTCACCCCTTGATGAGCCATCGAGGCAAACTTAAATGCTTTATTTATAATATCAACTTTCCGTCTGTGATTAGAAGAAAGATAATCATTCAACAACTCCTGATAAGCTGCATTAATCAACTTCTGCTCTTCCTCCGTATGTAACTGTACTTCAGCCATATCAATATAATTAAAAACGAGACGACAGAGTGTCGCCTCGTTTATCTTTTTACATTTTGGATTTAATTCAACTTAATATACTTACCATTAGCCTTTGCCCATTGGACACCTTCACGGTCCAAATAAACATCCCAACCGTTTTTCTTAGCTAATGCATATCCTTCACCATTAAATGAAGAAATATAGTCATACTCGCATTCAGTAATTGGTCCGCCGAATTTATCAATCAAACCGAACTTACCATTCTTCTTCACGCAAGCAACACCATCTTGAAAATCCTTCGCATCATCAAATTCGAAAGCAGTAATAGGATTACCAGACTTATTTATATAGCCATAAGCGATCTTACCATTTTCCATTTTCTTAGATACTGCAACAAGACCCTCTTTGAACCAAGATACTGTATTGTATTCACAAGGGATCACCTCATTACCTTCAACATCGATGAAGCCATATTTGAAGAACTCATTCTGTACAGCAGCTAAACCTTCGCTGAATGCTTTTGCATCATACCATACAGCCTCATTCATCTTCTGTCCTGTCTTATTGACAAAGAAAGCTGAATTATCATTGCTCTTCAACACAGCCCATCCGTAAGAGAAATTACTAGCTGTTTGATAATTCAATGGAACGATTTCTTTTCCTAGCTCATTAACGAAACCATATTTACCAGCTTTTGCCACACGAGCCATACCCTCTGAAAAATCCGAAGCATAATCATACTTAGCCTTGATCACCATCGAATTATTCTTATCAACATAACCATATTTATTGTTTCTCAACACACGAGTAAGAGAAGGCCATTTCTTATTCATCTCTGACTTAGCTTGAGCTACATAATATCCTGAAGGATAATCATAGATAAACTGTTGATAAGCCTCTTTTGTGTTCTTTTTCTGAACCTCTTGGAACACATTGTATTCTTGTTCCTTACAACGTTTTTGTTCTACAGCATCTTGAGCACGACGCATAGCAGCTTGTTTCATAACCGTTGCACGATCAGCAGCAGCAGCCTTAGCAGCAGCCTCTTTCTCAGCAGCCTCACTCAATTGCTTTGCCACATCGTCTCTAGTCTTTTTATTGATTGAATCAACAAGCAAATTCACTTCGTCATTCAACTTTGACATCAATGTATATCCATCATCCTTAATCACTGGAGATGAGAAATATACCTTACATGCTTTCTGTGCTTCTGTATAATTCTTTAATGCATATTGAGATCTAGCCTTCAAATAACTGATTCGAGGATTCGATTCACCCAATTTAGCTTCAGCCTGATCCAAGAATTTCAAAGCTTCTTTATATTCTCCTGAATCATACTTATCAAGAGCCTTCATATAACACTTTCTGGCTTCTTTGTCTGCTTGTGTCAATTCTGCAGCGGATAGATTCAATGACAACATTGATGCTCCACCCATCAACACATATAATAATATATTCTTTTTCATTATCTTATGTCTTTTTTTGCGTAATTAAATAGATTCAATTTTATTCATCCTGACAAAGGCGGAAACCAATATTTCCATTTTTGGTTTTTACTGAAATCTTTTCTTGAGAAGAGATTGTGCAATTAGATGCATCATCTGCCCAAGAACCACCTTTTACAAAACGTGTATCCTTGTCAAATTGATCAACTACCCATTCGCTGACATTACCAGTCATATCATACAAACCGGCTTCATTCGGTGTCTTAGTTGCTACCTCATGCGTTTGCTCGTTTGAATTATAAGCACACCACGCAACATCAGATAAGTTGTTACCACCAGCATATTCTGTCATAACACCTTTAGCACCACCTTTTGCTGCATATTCCCACTCATTCAAACGTGGTAAACGATAGTTCATACCTGTCTCACGATTCAATTCCTTAATAAAGGCTTGAACATCTTCCCATGAAACATTTTCTACCGGATTATTACGTCCTTTGAATTTAGATGGATTAGAACCCATTACTCTTCTCCATTGAGATTGAGTAATCTCTGTCTTACACATATAGAATCCTCTCATACCATTTGAGCCTTCAACATAAACAAACTCCATGGTACCTACATTACGGTTGTTCTTATAATCCAAATATTTTCTGATCTTCGCAACACGAGCATCTGAATAAGACATACATGGTGCAGCCTTACTTACCATCTGATAATAAGTAGCAGCCTCATCATATTTCTTTTGTGAATACAACTTCTCACCTTCTGCCAACACTTCCATCCATGTATCCGTAGGAATAACGGTTGAGTTCCAGAACAATGGACTCTGTGTCTGAATAGCTGGTGAGTTCGTACGGTTAGCAAAATAAGCCTCTATTGCTTTTTCTTTATTGCCTGTAGCAAAGAATCCTGCAGCTTTTTCTCTTCTTGCGAATTCATCTGAGATGTAATCAAAATCTTTATCATTCCACTTAACACTCATCGTAACATTCGTAAGTTCTATCTTAGATGACATGTTAAAGATCTTACGCAATCTGAAACCATACCATTTCTGATTTTTATCTAGTTTACCTGATTGCAATTTATCTGCCTCAAATGCTTTTTCCAAAGTAGCATCTGGAATCACAACACCTGGCTTCTCTTTTGTTTGTTTTCCCAACACAACATTAGAAAAAGAGTTTAACCACGTTAGGTTTACAGGGATAATCGGTCCATCTGACACACCTGCTTTCTCAATGTATGGCAACGTGATTGATGACTTTGCTGATGCTATGTATGCATTCTTTGTATCCGAATACAACATAATAGTATAGGTGAAAGTAACCGAATCTGGTGTCAAGAGATCGAAACGGGTCTTCAAATCCGCATACTCACTCAACTTAGTATAATTCACTGTCTTCTTATTCACCGTGTAGGAGTTGTTTCTTGTCCATGTCAAATTAGCTTGACATACAGGATCTCCCATAACTACTTTATAAGTATAGTCCAACTTATACTCATCCATTGGATAAGCATTTTTTCCTGCAGCATACTTCATTTTACCTGAATAAGTTCCCGACAAGTTTGCATTATGCGCCTGTCCAAACATAGCACCTACAGATAAAAGAGCAGCCAACATCGTCAAATAAACTCTTTTCATGAATCCTTTCTTGTTTTTTATGTTTTTTTATATTTTTTAATTTCGAAATTTGCACAAAACTACTATTTTTTTTATTCAGAAAAAAACAAAAACAAAAAAAAGATTGAAGTAGTTGACAGTTTATTAACATCGCAAGTCAAAAATTGTTAATAAGTTCTTTTCCCCGCCTCCAAAAATTCCACTAAGTTCTTATAACTTTGTTCTCTAAATTCGAATTTATAACATGCTATTTGACGAACCATCATACTCGGATGAAGAAAAAGAGTTAGTTTCCCGTTACGAAGAAATCAAGAAGAACGGCGAAACATGCTACTTTGACGATGAAGAATACGCTATAATATTTGATTACTACATCAATCAAGAAGATTTCAACACATGTTTTGAAATTCTAAAATCTGCCGAATATCAACATCCCATGTCACCCGATATAATGGACTGCAAAGCTCGTCTATTAGCTGCTAAAGGAAGTTACAGCGAGGCGCTCTCCGTTATCAACATAGCACTGAAGATTGATGACAAGAACACGGATCTTCTGCTCACGAAAGGAAAAGTTCTGCTCAGCGCCAATCAAGGAATAGAAGCTGCTCAAATATTCAAAATCATCGCCAATCAAAACGATGGCCCTGGTCATGAAAATATTTTAGCGGAAATTGGTATAGCCTACCGCAATGCCAACCTTTTCGAACTATCTAAAAAATATTTCCTTGATGCGATCAACGAAAACAAAGAGAATGAAGACCTCTATTCAGAACTTGCTATCACATACGAACTGTGCGACGAATACGAATTGGCCCGTCAAACCTACGAGAAGATACTAGATATCAATCCGTATTCACGTCAGACATGGAACTCCATAGGGAATATCCTACTCGCACTCAAACAATACGACAAAGCGAGTGAGGCATACGACTACGCTTATACGATAGACTCGAACGACACCTATTCTTTATTCCAAAAAGGAAATGCACTCTTTTGCGCTAATCGCTTTGAAGAGGCAATTGAAGCGTATGAAGAATATATGGATCTCGTGGGATATGATGCGGAATCCTATGTAAGCATCGGTGAATGTTACGAATGTCTGGATCGTTATGAAGACGCCATCAATATTTACCAAAGAGCTCTTGACCTGGATCCTGACAATGATGTAGTCATGTCAAATCTATGTGCGGCATACGTCAACTTTGGGAAATGCAATGAGGCTCTCTATTGGATTGATGAAGCCATCAAAAGAAACAAGAACAAAGCAACCTACTATCTCTTTAAGGCGGAAGCATTAATCAACCTCGAACTAAGAGATAAAGCTCTGTCATGCTATAAAAAATGTCTGAAATTAGACCCCGACCAAACATTGGCTTACATTGCTATCGGCAACATACATTTCGACAATCAAAACTATCAGACAGCCCTGTTGTTTCTAGAAAAAGCATATGACCTAGACAATGAAGCCGAAGATATAAAGCTTTTCTTATCCATGACACATTATAAACTGGGTCATTTTGACAAAGCAAAAGCACTTCTAGAGCAAGCTTGTTCGGAAAAAGAGAATAGTCTCAGCCTATTTTTAGAAGTCTGCGACGAAGCTAAACAAAACCCTATTTTTAAATCCTTCTTTCAATGAAACATACATTATACATACTCACCTCCCTCTTGTTCTTCTTGTCATCTCTGACAAGTTGCGACACGGAAGAGCAAGATTACGTCTATTCCATCACCAATCTGTGTGAAGAATATTCACCCATCTCCATCACCTATGTCGTAATCAATGACACGGCTAAAACAATCACCCTCGACTATGGGGAAAGTTTTAATATCGCCGAAAGATTGGATGTCCCAGGTAATGATATATGGAACATTGAAACCAGTAAAGCTCTCTATAAAATCAAAACCATCTCCGCTATATCAAAGGATTCTTGTCACATCTCCGAAGAACTTGCTTACAGAAAATTCTGGACAGGTCCGGACAAGATGGAAGCTAAAGGATACTACAATTTAATCATCAACGATACACTTTTATCGCTTTACAAACAAAGCGGCTATGCCTATATCGTCAACAACTTCATATCCGACACCATCGTAGTTGTTTCCACGTTAAAAGACCAACATAGAAGAGCCGATACGTTATCTGCCAACCAGAGAATCCTAATCGGTACCAACGACATCTACTCTTATCAGGAGGAATATGCCAACCTGCTTCCTAAATACAAAACACAGAAACTTACGGGTGTAAACTCCATAACAATCTGGTACAAAGAGAATTTCAAAAACATCAATTTAAATAAAGATACTGCATTTTTCACCACAGGGAAAGACTCCTGTTATTTAAATGTAACATCAAACATATTCTATTGACCATGAAAAATTATGGACTTATCGGGAAGACATTAAAGCATTCCTTTTCTAAAAAGTTTTTTACTGAGAAATTCTCCACAGAAAATATCGACGCTCAATATGAATTATATGAGCTGGATTCAATTGAAAAATTTCCGCAGCTCATCTCGTCCGTAACCTTGAGCGGACTGAATGTAACCATTCCTTACAAAGAACAAGTCATCGCCTATTTAGATGACGTTGATCCTATTGCTAAAGCCATTGGTGCGGTCAATACTATTCAATTCAGACGGAAGGGAACCGACTTGAAGCTATGCGGATACAACACCGACGTGATTGGATTCAAGGACTCTATCCTACCCCATCTGAAACCAGTCCACAAAAAGGCACTTATCCTAGGTACTGGTGGCGCTTCGAAAGCTATTTATTATGCATTAAATAATTTAGGCATCGAAACGTTATATGTTTCCAGAACCCCTAAGGAAGGACAAATCACATACAAAGATCTTGACAAAACCATTTTGTCAGACTATTTACTGATTGTCAACTGCTCTCCTATAGGCATGTACCCCAACATTGACCAAGCACCAGATATACCATATAAATACCTGACTAGCAATCACTTCTTATACGATTTAGTTTACAATCCTGAAAATACTAAATTCTGCCAAATGGCAAGAGAGATGAATGCCTTCTCCATGAACGGTCTTGAAATGCTACATGGTCAAGCATTAGCTTCATGGGAAATTTGGAATAAATAATTAGCATTTAATTTGGTGGGAAATGCAAAAAACTTTTTCTTTGCAATTCCAATAACGAAAAAAAGAAGGCCTGCGGATCACTCCGGAGACCTTCACACTGCAAATCAAAAAAACATATTAATTATGAAACAAAGTATTGCATAAAACTCATAATCTAAACCTTTTTTTCTATCTATTTTTTCTTCCTATTTAACTTCCGCATTTGGAAAATCCACAATTCGTACATATCAAACAACCCTCCTGATATCGAATTGTCTTCTCGCCACATTTCTCACAGACCATTCCATTTGCTTCCGTACCATTAGGTATATATTTTTTTAAAGCTCTTTCCACTCCATTCTTCCAATTGTTGATGGTTTCACTATTCAGTTGTAAACCACCCACCAATTTTATCACCTGATCAATCGGCATTCCATAACGGAGCACTCCAGAAATCAATTTCGCATAATTCCAATATTCCGGATTGAACTTGTATGATAATCCCTCGATTGTCGTTTTATAGCCTCGTCGGTTTGAGTATTGGAAATCATAACGGCTTCTACCCGTCTCTTCATCAATATTACGTATGATTTTACCACTCTCCACTGTTTTAGGAATCAGCAGTCCATCCTCATCATCAGCCAATCCTGTAAAGATTTCATACGGACGGCCCTCCATCAATCCAATAAACGCAATCCATTTCTCTTTATTGTTCTGAAAACGAACAACATCCGCATTCAGTTCTTTCGGACGAGGTGTCGAAACAAATTCTGCAAGTGACTTAGATTGTTTCGATTCCTCTTTTGACGAAAGCAGAACACCCGAGCGAGAACCCTCACGATAGACTGTCACGCCTTTACATCCGCACTTCCATGCCTCTTCGTATAACTGACCGACCAGTTCTTCAGTTGCAGACTCCGGCAGGTTAATCGTCACGCTGATTGAATGATCCACCCATTTCTGGACTCTTCCCTGCATCTGAACTTTTCCCAACCAGTTTACATCCTGCGTCGTTGCTTTATAATAAGGTGATTCCATCACCATCTTATCCAATTCCGACTGTTTGTAAACCTTCGTCGTATCATAGCCTTTGACCTCCATCCACGTCATGAATTTTCGATGAAACACCACGTATTCTTCATACGAATCACCCATTTCATCTACATAATCCACACGGGCATTTTCGTCATTGGCATTCACTTTACGTCTTCGTTTATATACAGGCATAAACACCGGTTCTATTCCCGAAGTAGTCTGTGTCATAAGGCTAGTTGTGCCCGTAGGTGCGATAGTCAGACAAGCGATATTACGTCTTCCTGACTCTGTCATGCGGTGATACAACGTTGCATCTGCCATCTTAATACGTCCAATAAAAGGATTCTTCTTTTCAAGATCCGCATTGTACAAAGGGAAAGCTCCACGTTCCTCTGCCAGTTCCACTGACGACCGATAGGCTTCCACTGCGACAGCCTGATGAACTTGTTCAGAGAAATAATTAGCTTCAGGCGTTCCGTATGTCAGTCCCATAGCTGCCAACATATCTCCTTCCGCAGTTGTTCCGAGTCCTGTCCGTCGTCCTTTCGCTGTTTTATCCTTTATCTTCAACCACAACTCACGTTCGGTACGTTTCACTTCATCCGATTCAGGATCCGATGCAATCTTTTCCAAGATTTTATCAATCTTTTCCAATTCCAGATCAACAATATCGTCCAACACACGTTGAGCCTTACGAACATGCTGACGCAATAGATCAAAATCGAACGTTGCCTCTCTTTCAAACGGATTCTTTACATAAGAATAGAGATTAATCGATAACAATCGACAGCTATCGTAGGGACACAAAGGAATTTCCCCACACGGATTCGTTGAAATCGTTTTAAATCCCTCTTTTTCATAACAGTCTGGAATCGACTCTCTTATAATAGTATCCCAAAATAAGATGCCTGGCTCTGCCATTTTCCATGCATTATGAACAATCTTTCGCCAAAGATTGACCGCAGATATATCTTTTTTAACCAACGGATTTTCTGAATCTACAGGATACTGTTGAGTGTACATGGTGTTGTCAACAACACTCTGCATAAACTCATCATCCACCCTAACTGAGACATTGGCTCCTGTCACCTTTCCTTCTACGGCCTTTGCATCGATAAATGCTTCTGCATCTGGATGCTTAATAGAAAGACTCAACATCAAAGCTCCCTTCCGTCCCTCCTGTGCCACTTCTTTCGTGGAATTAGAATAACGCTCCATAAAAGGAACAATACCTGTTGAAGTTAAAGCGGAGTTATTCACCTTCATTCCTTTGGGCCTCAACCCAGACAAATCCTGACCTACTCCACCTCTTCTTTTCATCAACTGCACTTGCTCTTCATCAAGCTTCATGACTGCTCCATAGGAATCCCCCGTTGCCTCTATACCAATGACAAAACAATTTGATAACGAACTCAACTGATACGGATTACCTATATTCATCATCGGACTCCCTTGAGGAACAAGGTATTGAAACTTTTGAAATAACTGAAACAACTCTTCTTCCGACAATGGATTGGGATAGTTTCGCTCAATACGAGAAACCTCCCTGGATATTCTCCAATGCATATCATCAGGATTCAATTCGTATATGTTACCTGAAGAGTCTTTCAATGCATACTTGTTTACCCAGACACGAGCGGCCAATTCGTCTCCTTTGAAATACGATATCGAAGATTGATACGCTTCATCGTAAGAGTAAACATGACTATCCATTTAAAATTTCTACTTATTTCAAAATTAATATACGTCACCTAAAGTTTCGCATTGCAATATTACTCCGCTTTTTACAAATACCAAACAAAACAAACTAATAGTTATTAACAACATCGAAAAGTTTCCCGTTTTTATTGATTAAAATATTGACATTCAAGAAAATAAAGTTTTCAACAATCCAGCAAAATTTCCCAAAAAAATTTTTTTTATTAAAATTCCCGACTACATTCTTTTCCAAAAAAATTCATTTTCACCTCTCTTCATTCCTAAAAAATCATCCAATCAGATAAACTTTCGACGATTTCATTTCCCCACTAATTTTCAAAAAACAGCGTATCTTCTCTCTCTTCCATCTTCGCTTTTAAAAACTTGTTGATAAAATAAACGCTATTATTAAATGACACCCATGAAAAAGCATTACTTTTGCATTAGTAGTAAAAATGGATAAAAAAAAATCAAACAGATGGAAAACGAGACATCCAATAACAGTTACCATAGAAGAATCACAAGAAAAGAACCCGAAACAGCTTACGCCAAGTTGCCTCCGCAAGCAACCGAACTAGAGGATGCTGTATTAGGTGCTTTGATGTTGGAAAAAGATGCATACAGTGAAGTATGCGAAATTCTAAAACCTGAATGTTTCTACAAGGATGCCAACCGTACCATCTATGAGGCCATTAACGATTTGGCTCTAAAGCAAGAGCCCATCGATATGCTTACTGTACAAAACAGACTGCAGCAACTGGGCAAACTGGAGGAAGTGGGTGGCGCATACCAAATCGTAAAACTAACCGCAGGTGTCAGCTCTTCTGTTCATATTGAATACCATGCAAGGGTATTGGCTCAGAAAGCTTTAGCCAGACAGTTGATCAATTTCTCGACCGAAATTCAACGAATGGCCTATGAAGAGAAAACAGATGTGGACGACATCGTACAAAAAGCGGAAAGCGAACTGTTTAAGATCTCCAACAACAGTCTTAAAAAGGATTTCGTCAAAATAGATCCTGTCATCTCCGAAGCGATAAAACGTATTGAAGATGCGGCAAAGAACAAAGATGGTTTGAGTGGTATCGCAAGTGGTTTCCACAAACTGGATAGAATCACCTCCGGATGGCAACGATCCGACTTGATCATCATCGCTGCTCGTCCCGCCATGGGTAAAACAGCTTTCGTCCTCTCCATGGCAAAGAACATGGCCGAGATGAATGTTCCTATCGCTGTCTTCTCATTGGAAATGGCTAACGTCCAGTTGGTCAACCGTCTTCTTGTGAATGTATGTGAGATCCCTGGCGAAAAAATCAAAAACGGTAAACTGGAGTCTTATGAATGGGAACAGCTCATGCAGCGTTCTCGTTCGCTGGAATCCTTGCCTATCTACCTGGATGATTCTGCAGGTCTTTCTATCATGGAACTAAACACGAAAGCCAGACGATTAGTGAAAGATCATAACGTAAAAATCATCATCATCGACTACCTTCAATTGATGAACGCCAGCGGTATGAAGTTTGGCAGCCGTGAACAAGAAGTCAGTATGATCTCCCGATCATTAAAACAATTAGCAAAAGAGTTGGATATTCCTATCATCGCCTTGTCACAGCTAAACCGTGGTGTGGAGAAAACAGAAGACAAACGTCCAGGACTAGCCGACTTGCGTGAATCAGGAGCCATCGAGCAGGATGCCGATATGGTATTGTTCATTCACCGTCCTGAATATTACAAGATAACAGAGGATAAAGTAACAGGTGATAGTTTGGAAGGTATAGCAGAAATCATCATTGCCAAGCACAGAAACGGTGCTGTAGGAGATGTCAGATTACGATTCAAGAAAGAATTGGCTCGATTCCAAAATCTGGAAGATGATGCTGAATACTCATCTGGAAAAAGCTTTAGCTCACGTCTGAATGGAGACTCCCGTATATCAATAGCATCTAGCTACACTTCTGCTCCATCCAGCTATCCAACGGAGGATCCTCTTGCACCAATCAATTCAGACTTACCTTACTAACGTATTGTTTAAATTCAATTCATTATATAAACGTCGGACTGTCTCGTGCAGGTAAAATAGAGTACTGCGCAAAACAGTCCGACGTATTATTGTTATAATTTAGGTTTCTCAATAATCTTCTTTTCTATAATTTTCAATGAGGCAGGCAACTTGCTTGAGTTTAATACTGTAGCAATATCTTCAGCCTCCTCTAAGGTGAAAGCGCCTGTCACCTCGCACCTTCCTCCAGTAATCTCTTGATTAACACGTGGATAACAACAAACACGTCCATTCAATACAATGGCTATTGAATTACCAACATTATTTCTTGTAAGATCAGCCCATTCAATAGAAGCTTCTGGCGTCATTTCAAAGTTTACACAAGCATACGTACTCGTTTCTTCCTTGTATGCTTCAGCTCCTTTAATAAGATTACCACTAAGGGCGGCTTTGGCAAGACCTGCTTTACCTCGAAGAGCAACCAATTCATACGTATCAGTTTCTTCATAACTTTTAAGAGACCACGTAGGATAGATATATGATGGAAATATATTCTTCTCCTTTGCTAATCGGAAATACTCCGACACAATCGCTGTATCTTTTGAATCTGCTGCCCCCATAGAAGGAGTATTAAAGACATATGTTCCCGAACCAAAAGATGGGAAGAACACCTCATATAAAGGATTATCTTCCTTCTCATAGTCTGTAGAAGCAAATAGACTATCTATAGCATTCTTTTTTTCATCTGTCACACTTGGGGCAGGTTCTTTTTCTTTCTTTATTTCTCTAACCATTTCGTTGATGTCGGAAAAAGAAGAAATGTACTCAGTCAAAGGAGCCGTCTCCCAAAATTCCAGGTTAGCCGATGATGTAATCAATCTGCAGATACGTTCTGGGTCCTTGGCACCACGCAATTGGATAGAAATACGTCCATCAATGTCCATAGCATTAACATCAAATTGTTTGATGTCAAACATTTCTAATCGAGACCGTAATACATAAATTGTATTGTCTGTTGTGTATTTAATTTTCTCTTTCAGAACGCTGGCTGCCTCATCGTCGTTTGAAATACAAGCGAAAAAAGGCTGTAATGAGTGTCCACTGGATTTGAAAGTCTCCACAAAGAGATCCACAAAGTTAGTGGAGTCCTTCCGTTGTTTCTCTTTTGCTATAGCAAGAGCCGATGTAAAAACAGAATCTGTGGCATGATATCCCGCCAAAGATTCAAGTATATCTGGGACAGAAACTTCCACAACTAAGTTCATATCACTTCGTATAACGCCTATTTCAAAACGATTTTTTATATAATCGCATGAAGGCAAACAACTAAGGCTTCCCAATGCCAATAGGATATAAATAACCCTGATAATACTCTTCTTTTGCATTTTGATTAAATTTGTTTTAAAGGGTGAGTTCTATAAATTCATATCATTAATTTCCAAATTCCTTCGATTCCCATTTGTAGATGCACGAACGTGCATCTTACCAAAAGAAACAAAAAAGTTGCGCATTCATCTGATCTTTAACGTCTCATCAATACAACGTCAACACCATAAGCATGCGCAACTTCCCTATTTAATTAATTGTAAAATTACTTCATCAAATATTCATCCATCGATTTAGCAGCGGCACGTCCGTCTCCCATTGCCAAAATAACTGTAGCACCACCACGAACGATATCACCTCCAGCAAAGATAGTTGGAATAGAAGATTGCATGAAGACATCCACCACGATGGTACCTTTAGGAGAGACTTCCAATCCAGACACTGAATTAGGAATCAACGGATTAGGTGAAACACCTACGCTGACAATAACCTGATCCACTTCAATCTCCTCGATAGCGCCTTCAACAGGGACTGGTGAACGACGACCAGAAGCATCTGGCTCGCCCAATTCCATCTTTTGCAGGATCATCTTACAAACATGACCCTTCTCATCTCCCACATATTCGATTGGATTATGTAACGTCATAAATTCTACGCCCTCTTCTTTGGCATGTTTCACCTCCTCCAAACGAGCAGGCATCTCATCCTCTGAACGACGATAGACAATCATTGCACGTTGAGCGCCAAGACGCAACGCTGTACGAACAGAATCCATAGCCGTATTACCACCACCGATTACAGCTACTTTCTTACCTTTAAATATAGGAGTATCAGCTTCTTCGTCAGATGCATCCATCAAGTTAACACGTGTCAGATACTCATTAGAAGAAAGGATACCGATTAGATTCTCACCTTTGATATTCATAAATCGAGGGAGTCCGGCACCACTTGCCACGAACACGCCTTGGAAGCCTTGTTCCTTCAAATCATCCATCGACAAGGTCTTTCCGATGATGCAGTCCTTCACGAACTTAACACCCATCTTTGAAAGATTCTCGATTTCAACATCCACGATGCTATTAGGCAAACGGAATTCTGGAATACCATATTTCAGCACACCACCGATTTCGTGCAATGCCTCGAAAACTGTCACATCATATCCTTTCTTGATCATATCGCCAGCGAAAGAGAGACCTGCAGGACCAGAGCCCACTACAGCGACCTTCTTACCGTTCTTAGCAGGAATAGATGGTGTTGAAACCTTACCACTCTCACGTTCATAATCAGCAGCGAAACGTTCCAGGTAACCGATAGCCACAGCATCCTTGCCTAGTTTCTGTTTGTAGAAACATTTCGACTCACACTGTTTTTCTTGCGGACACACACGACCACACACAGCAGGCAAAGCACTTGTTTCCTTCAGTACCTTTGCTGCTTCCAAAAAGTTTTCCCGTTCTATATTTTTTATAAATCCAGGTATATTAATAGAAACAGGACAGCCGGTCATACATGTAGGATTAGGGCAATCCAAACAACGCTTAGACTCCATCAAAGCCTGTTCCACTGTCAATCCTTGGTTCACCTCCTCACGAACACGGGCACGATAATGTGCATTCAGTTCATTCATGTGAACTCTTGGGATCTCTATTCTCTCTTTATTCTTTATTGTTTTGCGTAGCTCTTCACGCCACGCCACATTTCTATCTTCAGCCATAATTTTACCTTGAATTATTTAGCGATTTTGTACATATCTGCCTTTTCTTGTTCTCTATAAGCACCTGCACGCATAAGCATCTCATCAAAATCCACCTGATGCGCATCAAATTCGGGGCCATCCACACACACGAATTTTGTCTTACCCCCCACAGTCACACGACAGGCACCACACATACCTGTACCATCCACCATAATAGTATTCAAGGAGGCAATGGTTGGCAAATTATATTTTTTTGTCAACAAAGAAACAAATTTCATCATGATGGCAGGTCCAATGGTAACACAGAGATCCACCTTCTCTCGAAGAATCACCTCTTCTACACCATTGGTAACTAAACCTTTCTTTCCATATGAACCATCATCGGTCATAATAATCACTTCGTCTGAAAACTCGCGCATCTGCTTCTCCATGATAACAAGATCCTTCGTGCGGGCTGCAAGAACCGTTATCACTCTATTGCCAGCCTTCTTCATAGCCTCAACAATAGGCAACAATGGAGCAACACCTACACCTCCACCTGCACATACAACCGTACCGAATTTCTCAATGTGCGTAGCTTTTCCTAATGGTCCAACTACATCCACAATCTCGTCTCCGACCTGCATGTCACAAAGTTTTGTTGAGGTAACCCCCACTTTCTGAACAACCAATGTTATCGTTCCTTTTTTCTCATCCGCACATGCGATAGTCAATGGAATGCGTTCGCCTTTCTCCCATACACGCACAATAACAAAATGTCCCGCCTTACGTGCTCTTGCAATTAAAGGTGCCTCCACCTCCAATTTCACAACATTTTCAGAAAAATTTTCTTTGTTAACAATCTTATTCATTCCTAATAATTTATATTAAGAGCAGTATTCCCCTGCTCTGGTTAGCCATAAATGCACCTCAAAAGGAAAGATCCCTCCAAAATTTTTAAGGGAAAAACATTCCATTGAAAATTTTCGTAAAGTTACGAAATTTACAATTTAAAAAAATTCTTCCTCCTTTTTTTTTCTCAACTATTTATTTAATACCCATAATACCTATTATTTTTATACCTTTGCAATCACTTAATTTCACGCATGAATAACGTACAATCATGACAAAAAGACTCTTATATATCTTCGTTACGATTCTTATCCTAACAGGTTGCGCCAACATGGCTCAAGGTCCGACTGGTGGCAAAAGAGACATGACCGCACCCACATTCGTCAAGAGTTCGCCTGCACCCAACAGTTTACAGGTAAAGGAGAAACGAATCGAAATAGATTTCAATGAATACCTGCAGCTTGACAATCCTTCTCAGAAATTGATTGTCTCTCCTCCTCAGAGATCTACGCCTGTTGCAAAAGCTATCGGTAAAAAAATCATCGTCGAATTCAAAGATTCACTTCAGCCGAATACTACTTATACCATCGATTTCAATAACAGTATCGGCGACTTCACCGAAAACAATATCGTAAATGATTTCATCTATACATTCTCAACGGGTGATGTGTTAGATACCCTAACCATCAGCGGAACGGTATTGAACGCTGAAGACCTCACGCCTGCCAGCGAAATCACGGTCGGCATCTACTCTTCGGATGTTGATTCATTATTCACCACCACCCGCTTCGAAAGAATCGGTAAGACGAACGCATCAGGTCGCTTCTCCATCCGTGGTGTGAAAGCGCAACGTTATCGTATCTTCGCTTTAGAGGATCTGAACAACAACTACATCCACGACCAAGAGGGCGAAGGCATCGCTTTCCAAGAGATGGAACTGCCGATTCCAAGCATCGAATCAACGATTAAATGGGACACCATCTACAAGGACTCAGCCACCATCGATACGATTCGCAAGAAAGTTACGCATAAATTTCTGCCCGATAGCTTCATGTTCAGACTCTTCCACAAAGAGGTACGTCTGCAGGAATTCAAGAAAATAGAACGAGGTGATCGTAAATATTTCACCCTCTTCTTCAAAAAGATGGAGAAATCAATCCCAACCATTCAACCTGTCAACTTCAAGGCTGATAACTGGTTCATTCTCGAGCCATCTCGCGGAACCGACACCTTAAAATATTGGATTACTGATACGGCCGTCATGAAGATGGACTCCCTAAAATTTGTCCTATCTTATTTAAAAACCGACTCTGCAGGAATACTTATTCCACAGAGCGACACACTGATTGCAGGCCTCAACTTCACCTATTTAAAAGAGGAAAGTAAAAAGTTGAAAGCCGAAGAAGCCAACGAGAAGAAATATGAGAAGAGAGGATTGAGAAGAAAAAGAACCAATATCCTGAAGATATCTACGAAACCTAACTCGGTGGAGATCGAGGATACTGCTCGTCTGGAATGGGCCTTCCCCGTGAAACGATACGACATGGAGAAGATTCATCTTTACTACAAAAAAGATACAGACGACATTGAGATGCCTATTCAACTGAAACTCTCTGACAACAGAAGGAGTATGATCATCACATCAGAGATTGTCTCTGGCATCAATTATAAACTCATACTCGATTCTGCCGCCGTATATGATTTCTATGGCAATCACAACGAGAAAGAAAAAATCTCTTTCTCTAAAAAAGAGGAAGATGAGTATGGCACCATCACGATGAATCTGGCCAACACGAAAGGAAACATCATCATACAACTGATGGGTGCTTCAGAAAATATCATCAAAGAGCAGAAAAATGTCTCCAACAAAGTGATATTCAACCATCTGCATGCTGGCACATATTATGTCAAGATCATTGTCGATGCCAACAATGACGGAAAATGGACGACTGGAGATTACAAGAAACAGCTTCAACCTGAAGATGTTTACTATTTCCATAAGGCTATACGCTTAAGGAAAGGATGGAGCGTGGAAGAGGACTGGGATATCCAAGAAAAGAAGATTGACCAACAACGTCCAGGCGAATTGAAGAAAAAAGAAAAGAAGAAAGAGTGACAAATCCCTTGAGCCCCATGAACACCATTCTGTTAAGTAATCTATATTTAGCACCGATAGACTATTACATAGCACTGAGTCAATCCGACAATGTGCTGATCGAACAGCACGATCACTTCGAGAAACAAACGTATCGTAATCGCTGTCGGATCCTGACCAGCAACGGTCCCATGGACCTCGTTGTCCCTATCATCCGTCCCAAGGAGAAATGTCCCACCAAGGACATCCTCATATCCTACCAAGAGAAATGGCAACAGACACATTGGAGAGCCATTGAGTCTGCCTACAACTCCTCCCCTTTTTTTGAATACTACAAAGAGGATTTCGAGCCATTCTTCACACAGAAGATCAATTATCTAATCGATCTGAACAATGGATTGATGGAGACCCTTCTTCAACTCATCCACCTACCGGTTAACTATCAGCTGACAGACACATATAAAAAGAAAGAAGAGGTCGTCTCTCAAGGAATAGAAGACCTAAGAAAAGCCTTTCATCCCAAACAAACGGATAAGATCGTCACAAAACCCTATTACCAAGTGTTTGATCAGAAGTTCGGCTTCCAAGGTGGATTAAGCATCATTGACCTTCTATTCAATCTGGGACCGGAATCTCTAATCTACTTAAAGAATTAAGAGTTAAGAATTAAGAATTAAGAGTTAAATGGGCGGATGGTTGTAGAGACGAACGTCCGAGCGTCTCTGTTGGATATAATACCATGCGTTTTTGTGAGGAGGATGAAAATAAGCCTGAAAGCCCATAACAGATATAGCCCAGATCAACGATCTAAAAGTCACATGGATAATGACCTGATGGCGTTACGTTAAGAATTAGAACTTTTTTTATACCTTTGTGAAAATTTAAACAAGCGAATAAGAAATGGAAAAAGAATTTGATTTTGAAGATATGCGATCTTATACGGACGAGGAGATTAACGCTGCCATCATGAGAGTTACTGAAATTCCCGAAATAAACGACGTTCTTCGATTCATATTCCCGGACAAGGACCCGAGTGAAACCATCAACAAGCTACGACGCATCAATAACGTGCGAGATTTTCAGCATCAATTCATTGCTCCACTCATCCTTGGACTCATTCAAAGCAAGCAAAGTTCTGTGTTCCTCAACGGTATTGAACAACTACAAAAAGAAAAGAAATATCTATTTATATCCAATCACCGGGACATCATCATGGATGCCGGTATATTGAACTCTCTCTTAGACAAAAACGGTTGGGAGACAACAGAGATTGCTATCGGAGACAACCTCTGCGTGAAGCCTTGGATATCTGACAGTCTTCGAATGAACCGCTGCTTCCTTGTCAAAAGAAGTGGCACGAAAAGAGATCTGTTCAACGCCTTCATCAAGTTATCGGCCTACATACGTCGCAACATCACAGAGATGCGCAACTCCGTCTGGATCGCCCAACGGGAAGGTAGAGCCAAAGACTCCAATGACAGTACACAGGAAAGTCTTTTGAAAATGCTCTCCATCAGTTCTGTCGGAAGCTTGAAAAAAGGATTCCTCGACCTCAACATCGCCCCTATCAGCATCTCCTATGAATATGACTCATGCGATTATCTAAAAGCGAAAGAGTTTCAACAGAAAAGAGACGATGAGAACTACCAAAAGACAAAAGCGGATGATCTACAAAACATGAAAGTGGGTATCATGGGGTATAAAGGTAGAATCTACTACGAGATGACTCCTGTCATCAACGATGAAATAGAAGAGACCATTAGCGAGGAGGACAACCGTTCCACTGTTCTAAACAAAGTGGCACAGATCATAGACCATCGGATTCATAAAAACTATCATATCTTCCCTATCAACTACATTGCACTAGATAAAAGGAATCAACAGGAGACCTATCTGGGAACGCAATACACCGCAGAGGAAAAAGAAGCATTCGAACAATATGTCGATCATCAAATAGAAAAGATTGATCTTCCGAATAAAGACATTCCTTTCTTAAAAGAAACCTTCTGGATGATGTATTCCAATCCGCTGATAAATCATCTGAAAGCAATAGAGACTAATTAACGGTGCGTATTTCACGCACCTATTAACATTAAAATAAGAAATATGAAAAATCAACTTGAACGTTTGCGAATAAAAGAATGGATGGAAGAAGACAGACCCCGAGAGAAACTCATCAAGCAGGGTCGCAAGTCCCTATCCAATGCGGAACTATTAGCCATCTTAATTGGCTCAGGCAATAAGAACGAGACAGCTGTCGAACTCTCGCAAAAGATTCTGACTCGATACGGTCAACTGAACAAATTGTTGAACTGTAGTGTGGAGGAGCTAACAAGCCAATTCCATGGCATCGGGGAAGCAAAAGCCGTAACCATCCTTGCCGCACTGGAACTGAGCAGAAGAATCAATACTGAAAATGACTCCGACATTCAGATCATCCGCAAAAGCAATGATATCTATCTTCTGATGAGAAGTGACCTATCCAACAACATCAAAGAAGAGGCTTGGATCATCTACCTGAACACCGCCAATAAAGTACTGAAGAAATCAAAAGTAAGTGAAGGCGGACTCACGCACTGCATATTCGACCCCAAACTCATCCTTCGTGAAGCCATACAACTAATGGCAACAGGTATTATCATGGTCCACAACCATCCATCAGGCAGAACAGAACCTAGCATAGCCGACAAGGAGGTTACACGTAAAATGCAGGAGAGTTGCAAGCTATGCGACATCCATCTGCTTGATCATGTTATCATTGGGAATAATTTATATTACAGTTTTCATGACATGGGACTGGTCTAATCAATAAAATTAATTACCTTTGTAAAAATTAAGATCGATTAAGATGAAAAAGAATATACAATCATTATTATGGGTCTTTGCATGTTTACATGTATCGTTTTCCTTTGCAGGACAATCACCCAAACTACAATCGTACGTAAACTACATACAAAAATATGCGCCGATAGCCGTCGTTAAGATGCAGGAACATAAGATTCCAGCCAGTATCACATTGGCACAAGGCATCTTAGAATCTGGCGCAGGACAAAGTGAGTTGGCCAAGAAGAGCAACAACCACTTCGGCATCAAATGTCATGATGATTGGACAGGCGAAAAGGTCTATCACGACGACGACAAGAAACACGAATGTTTCCGCAAATACAAGTCGGTAGAGCTCTCATACGAGGATCACTCTCAGTTCCTGATGAAAAACCGCTATAAGAAACTGTTCGAACTGGAGACCACCGATTACAAAGGATGGGCAAAAGGACTCAAGGAGTGTGGTTATGCAACCGCTCCAGACTATGCAAAAAAGCTCATCAACCTAATAGAGACTTACGAACTATACAAATACGACACGGGCGAAGCATCTACCGTACAAACCGACACGAATGATTCCGTTCTCACACCAGAGGAGAAACGAGTTCATTCGATGGGAAGCATCACCCCTTATCGCTATCACAAAGTCAGTGGTCGAGGAAAGAACAGATCAGTCATTGCAATGGCAGGCGATACCTACGAATCCATTGCGAAAGAGTTCCATCTTCAGAAATGGCAGATCAGACGCTATAATCACATCAAGAAAGGGGATACAAAACAACCTGCAGAAGGAGAAGTGGTCATCATAGGAAGATGATGACCATACACTTTCTTATTTCCCTCCTGAAAGAACTTGTATTTCATATCCAATCCTGCCGAATTCCTTTTCGAAGTCGGTTACCGTGGCTTTGCGTTTGTCATAGATGATTGTCACCGTCTGATCCGATAGAGAGGTCTCAATAGACTTCGTACCCTTCACAAAACGGACATTAGACTTGATTTTATCCTCACACTTCATGCAACGCATGGCAGGTTGTGTTGACACAACTAATGTATCCATATTCGACACATTTTTGCTTTTCTCCGCCCCCATACTACAAAGAGCAAGAGAGAGGAACATTCCTGATACCAAAAATTTCTTCATATCAAATTATATCATAATTACACAATCAATTTTTCTTTTTCAAATGGAGACGTAAACCCACATACGCCATTGCACCATGTGTAGGTCCCCACACTTGCGTCGCATCAAAGGTTTCGCTCCACGGATTCGAAGCACCGAGAATAGGTTCTTTCATCCGATAGGCAGTTAGGTTCTCACCTCCTGCATATACCGTGCAATAGCGGAACTCCCGAGAGACTTGTGCCTGCAATTGGAAATAGGCAGGATAATCACTTTGGTCATAACATTTCCCTTTACCATTGAGCTGACCCGTCACATCAAAGCGCCAGATATCGAGACGTGTCTTGTACGACACTGTCAACAACCCTTTCATGCGTGGCGAGAAAGGCTGAACCAGCAACGCACCGTCATACGAGGTTCTCACATCATTAAAGCGCCCAGCCGCCATCACCTCCCATCGACCTGCAAACGGATAGGTCACATCCACCTGCACCGTATGGCTGTAGCTAGAGCCCTCTAAATTTTCGAAACTGACCGTATGGGCACCTCTCACACCATCCACATTCATCACCATAGCATTTTGGAAATCCGTATAATAATATTCCGCATTCACCTCCAGGTCTCGCTCTTTGATAGGCAGCATGAGGTGAGCTGACATACCGAAATTCCACGCTTCTTCCTGTTTAAGATGCTCCTCGAAATAGAAAGTTCTACCAGAAGCCATCATCTGTGAGTTCTCTGCCAAAGCATGAGGTGTACGCCTACCCTTTCCTGCAGAAGCACGAAGTGTGAACTTATCTGTAGGCGAATAACGCAGATGCAGTCTCGGAGTGAAGAAAGCTCCATACCGGGAAGAGTAGTCCCAGCGTCCGCCCAACATAGCCGTCAGCTTTCGTTTCAACTTATAGGTATATTGCACATACCCACCAGCGGAAGTCTCTCTGTCCAGTTGCTGTCCATTCAAGTACAATGAAGAAGCCTCATCGTATAAATCATGATTGAGGGAAAGTCCCGCAGCCAGATTATGCGCATCAGAGAGATCTGTCTCATACATCAATTGAGCATAGCCATTCTTCTGGGTCACATCATAGAATGAATGTCCAAACTCATTATCCGCATCATGCCATGAGCCATGCAACATCAATGCGATGGAAGCGTTCTTTTGATAATTCAGGATATATGCGTTCTTCCACTGCGCCAGATAACGATTCGTCGTCACCCCCACACGATAGAGTGGCACACTCGCCTTGTCCGATTCAATCATGCCACTCTTACGTTCATCACGAAGAACATGAAAAAGAATTTGACTTTTCCATCGATTCGACAAGTACGACCATCGATGCATCAGGTTATATTGACGTTGGCAGGGCGTATCCATAAAGCCATCACCATTCCCATCATGCTTCATCTGTTGATCTTCGAAATGGAGCAAAAGATTGGTGGATAGACGGTTGTTTAAATGAATATTACCATCCGCATTCACCTCATATTTCAGATGTGAATTAAAAAACACATTACCATTGAGTTCCTCTTCATTCTGTGGTTTCTTATACTCGATGTTAATCTGTCCGGTAGTACTCTCATACCCGTTTTTGACACTGGAAGCACCCTTGCTCACCTGAATAGACTGCATCCATGTACCTGGCACATAACTTAATCCGTAAGGAATCGCAGCCCCACGAAGATTCGGCACATTCTCCGTCAGCATCTGTACATATTTCCCACTTAGTCCCAACAGTTTTATTTGTTTGGCACCTGTTGCGGCATCACTATAGGAGACATCTACAGAAGGATTCGACGCGAACGATTCCCCAAGGTTACAACATGCAGCACGGAACAACTTTTCTGTTCCAATCTGCTCAACATGATTCACCTTACTCATCTTCATATTTCCGCCAAACACATTAATCTCCACCTCCTCCAACTCAGACGTCTTCATCACACTATCCTGTTCCTGGCTCCAAAGCAGCAAATTCGGGGAGCATATCAGCAATATATAGACAATAACTTTATTCATATCATTCAACAAAAAAACATACGTTAAAATTCAACCAACAGGGATGTCTGTCCCCAGCAAAAATCATGTTTATCAGGTTCCGTTTGAATCACTGGAGCTGACGATTCAAAGCCTATCTCCTGCTGATATGACACATTTTTGTCTCTTTCACCTCTGCCCATAAAACATCGTGTATCAAATCCTACACTTACTTTTTTTATGGTGCGAAGGTAACTAAATTTCAGACAAGAGAAAAGGTATTCACCACAATAATAAGCATATTCATCAAATGCTTGTTGAAAATCCAGATGAGGCATTGCCTGATTAATATGAGTAACCGCATAATGATGTGTTCCATTCAGACGTTTACCACCACCTACAGAAAGCGACCATTTATTCTTCTGTCCATTACGACTATACATCAAATTGAAATGAGGAGTCCAACCCATATTATAGATTTCAAACGATTCCGGCTCATACTGTTCATTCCTATTCTGAAGAATAGTTCCTACGTTCATCAACAGTCTGTCCCTATTCGTCAAACGCCAAGATGGTTCCAGTCGAAACAACATTTGATATTCCTTTAAGCTATAATTTTGTCTCTCAGAAATTTTTCTGTAATCATAAATATTATTTCCCACATCTGACAAATAGCGATCAAGGATGTTCTCATAGCCATTTCGTTTATCCACCTTCATCTGTGTCAAGAAAGACACACCCCAACGATCACCATGCCATGACACAGTAAACGTAGGTTCCCAATGGGTTATGATCGAGTAATATAGGCTTTGAATATCAGACTCTTCTGTATCCATTCGTTCTTTCCCTGCTCCCAAGAAGAAGGATACACGCCAAGGAAGAGAATCTGGGGATTCATATCCCAGCTGAGTAGAGAACTGGTTGATGTAATACATTCGCGAGTAACTGAAGAGAACCGCACTTTCCCGCTTATCATAAAGGCCAAATCCATAACAAACAAAGAAACGATCCTGCTGTCCAGGTCGCCAATAGCGCATGGCAATATGTTGTTTGTTCCTTGCATACTCCAAGGCAAGTGAAAGAGAATGGCCATGAAGATCACAAGAAGCCCCCACACCCGCCTTCAGCCATGTATTAATGGTCAGGAGACGAGGATCCGTAAGTCGGTGTGCATGTTCTCCATCGAATGCACCCTGAACACCCAGCACCCATCGGCCCAAGGGAAAGGCATATCCACCGGACACCTTGTAACTTTCATAGTGAGTATCACCACCGACAGAATCTGTAGAGAGGTATGGGAAATATCGCTCTGCATGACGACAGGCATTCCAAGAAATATCTTTGTCATTACCCCTTGCATAGGTAACGGATCCAAATAATGTCCCATGTCCATCATAGGTATGCGAACCAGCCCCCATCACCCGCACATCAGAGAATTGATTTCCTTCATAATGTAAAAAATCACCCTTCCGTCGTCCTCCCCCATAAGAGAGAGAGACAACAGCATTTCTTCCAAGATCATCATACAAACTATCCTGATGTTGAAGATGAAAATTCACAGGATTAACGAATCGTTGTCCGTTCAGAACATGCACATTATCTGAAACAACAAGAAAATATTCATTCTCCAAAGAAGAATAAGGTGTATTGTAATAATCATACACCGCATGGTTGTGTGCAGAAATGAATCCACCTTTCAAAACGCACAATGTAATCAAAAGCGTTTTTAATAAAATAATACGAATGTGATCTATTTTCATACTCAAAAATCATTTACCAAGCGACCAATAAAGTTCCAATCCGAAATGAGGATCAGTCCATTCCCTTTCGGTAGTTTTTTCGCCTGAGACATACTTTGGATGTATATCCAAGATACCATTAACAAAGAATGATAGTTTCACTGCTTTCGAGAACTCCTTCGTGGCTTTCAAGTTCCATAACAAAGCGATTGGTTTAGCATTTTTTTCATATTCGATAGGCAAGATTGTACGTTTCAAATGTCGGAAGACAGCATCATCCGAGCGAATGAGTTCCACCTCCTTATCGGTAACATCGTGCACTACACCATTCATATCCAGATATTGATAAGGAATCTTATTATGCGTATCCACATACTGCTCCGTTTCCAACCAAATGATTTGGAAGAAGTTGGTGAAAGCAAACTTCATCCGTGGGATATGGGTATTGAACCAGATATTGGTATTCAATCTACATTTCTCTGTCTGAGCATCCATGTCATAAATACCCACATATGGATAAGGACGATCAGCGATTCTCTTTCCCGGATAATAGTAGGAAGGCAAATTAGAACCGTAACGAGTTTTGTAATAAGCGCCATTTACCTCTACAGATGTGCGAAGTGCTTTGATCGTCGGAAGAATCACTCTATACTCAATTCCCTTTTTGATTGTTTTTTTACTATTCATAACATACGACGATGTGGTGAACACCGAGTAAGGTTCCGCCACATAGTCCTCTTTCTGTGGCATTCGTCCAGAGATATTCACATTCGGTTTCAACTGTGAGTAGAGAGTATATTCCAATGGTGTATAAATCAAGAAATAATCAAACCCACTATTGCTACGTTCATAGAAACAAGTAAGATTCAACGAACAATCCTTCAGTTCTCCGCTCCAACCCCACTCTATCTTACGATTCTTATTTTCCGTCAGTTTTTTGTTCTCCATCTCAAAGATATTGGTATAGGTAATCAGATGTCTATTTGCCACTTCATTGGTGAATGCATTCAACATATAAAAATCCTTGTATAGTTTTTCGGGATAAAGATAATCCAAGGTAGGAAGTTTGTTCTCCTCTCCATAGCCAAACCTCAGAGTGTTCTTCATCTTTTTCCCAAATTTGAAAGAGATGTTGGTCCGAGGTTCTGCCAAGACACGATGTGCCAACTCGTATGAATCATCCAAGTTAAACATTTTGGTAAGACGACCGCCTAAAGAAAAAGTGAAGTAAGTCGTTTCCGACACATTGAGAGTTATATCATCCTGTAAATAAGCACCACCTGTTTCCAATGCTGGAATATCACAGTTAGCTCTTGGTCGCATATATGAATTATCGTATGGGAATGGCGGTCGAGTCGGGTCAGCGAGCACCACTCCTTGACCATAATTTTTCGTAGAATTAAAATCCACTCCATACAAAAAGCTCATTCTAACTATTTTGGAAAAATGAAAACGTGACTCCGCATGGAGTTGAGTATAAAAATGCAGGGGAATATTTTCAATCTCAAAATCACTATAATACTTACCTGGCAGATACTGTCCTTCATGTTCACCCACCTCTGTAGCCAAAGGGACACTGAGTGGACCCGAAGATGAAAGTACCATCTTATGACGATTCACTCGATCAGAAGTAACATCTCCCGAGGCCGTCAGTTCCACTAAGTCAATCCATTTCCTATGAATATCCAATTTCCCCTTCACCATCAATGCACTTTTAGCATAGTTAGCTGCGTACGTCTCATCATATTCATACGTCAGTTCATCTTTCTTCATTTTATTAGTCGTCACGGTCTGACTAAATTTAGCATCCAGATGTAATTTACAAGAACCAAGTCTCACACTATTATTATAGTATGCCTGTCCTGTCACACGCGAGAACTTATCCATCTCTTCCCTGACATCTTTCACAGAATGCAAGTAATCCACGCCCAAGTGCAACGTACCTAATCGGTCAGAAAGTTTAAAACCCTTACCTACATAAAAAAGTTTATTCTTCAGGTCAGTCTTAGCTCGTACATTGAGTGGCGAGACTCCATGTTTTGAATTGATGTGAATCATACCGCTCGACAAATTACCATATCGTGCAGAGGAGATTCCCTGGGTGAATTCAACACTATGAATATGGTCTGTGGAGATATAGCGCATGTCGGTTCCTTGATTCAAACCTGCACGTGACTTGAACTCCGAATCTTCACTATTCGAGGTAGAGCCACCAGTAATTCCCACCATCTGCACTCTTGTGCCATCGTTGCTCATCGGACTCCCGTCTGTCAGCACTGCCATACCTAATGATGAATTTGCATCACTGCCTACCTGTCTGTTCGAAAGCTGAATAAAACCACTCATATTATTTTCCTGATAGACATTTCCAGGAAGTAATAGCAAGACATCAGCCAAGGAGGTTGGTTGAGTATATTGAATGGCTTCCTCACCTACCGTAATCTTATCACTCATTTTACGATTTGCCATCACCTCAAACTCAGGAAGTTCTGTACTCGACACTTTCATGTGAATCACCAAATCAGAAACAGTTTGCGTCACATCAATCTTTGTCTCCACTTCAGCATATCCCATTGAAGAGGCTCTCAGCGTGTAAGTTCCTGAAGGTATCTTCTCCATACAAAAATCACCATTCACATCACAAGCAAACGAACGATTTAGTTCTTCAATAAAAAGATAGGCAAACGGAATAGGATCACGACCAGACACTACCTTACCACACACCTTATGAAGATTCGTCTCAGATGCATACGAGAAAGGAACAAACAAAAAACATAAAATAATTAAAAGATATCTCACCATCATGTTATAAAAACAAGGATGAGTAGATTTTTACGCATCTTCCTCATCCTTTGTAATACATTGTTTAATTAATTACTTTCTTCTCCATCCCTTAGGAAATGAGTTTTGACCTTTCTGCATAACAAAGTCTTCAGATGAATCATTTGTATCCTGATAGTAAACTACACTACCCACACGAATCTCCTTACGGATAGCCAACTCTTGTCTGTGACAACCATTCACAAGGAACTTTCCACGATCCACAATCTCAGGGATTACACGTGTCTTCACATCCTGTGGCACATCACTCGTTTGTACACCATCCAAAATATCATCGGTAGGAACACTCAGAATCTGAATATCAACAATAGACTCTTCGGTAGAGTCAGTGGCAGCCACCAAGCGTTTAGACGTTTTCACATTCTCATTATAGAACTGTTCCACAGTTGATTTGTTACCATCCTTCAATTTGAACATAAGCGGTGAGAAATAACCGCGAGGTTGAAAAAAGAATCCATAGCTGTCACCATTTTCCGTAAGAAGAACATTCGGTACATCAGGGTTATCTACATCATTATTATCTGGACCTTGATAAACCTCGAAATCCGCACCTGTCAAATCTACTGCATGATCATATCCTTCCACTGCAGAATGGTCAATTGCGGTAAAGGCTACAACAAGCTTCTCTCCTGGTTGAACAGGATGTTCCTTTCCATTACCTGGAATGGTTACAAAACCACCGATAGGAACACGATTAGGATAGAAATCATCGTACCATAACTGTTTATCCTGCCATGCAAGATGATGTGTTACAGCCACACAAACTCCATCCGCATACAGTACTTCAGATGTAGGGTTGAAGATCACAAAATATTGATCAGGGTGCATCATGCGACCCGAATTTTGTTCCCCATTGAAGAATATCTCACTGAAAATAAATCCTTTATTAAGCGAACTTGCAGGTAAGGCAATGACCTTCAACTCAATCAACTGATTTTCATCATTGATCGTGACATTCTCCATAAGAGAAGATATATAAATAGAATCAGCATCTGTACTCGACTTAATAACCTTCTTGACAGCTATGTTATACACGCCCTTATCTAGGGTGGCTGTTCCAAAACCAGACTCAGACAATAAAATGACCAATGCATTTTGGTTACGCACCTCTGTAATTGTCACCTCCAAATTTTTCAACATCTCAGCATCAATCGAGCCTTCCACCTGTGATTTAACACTAAAATTTACATTTACAGAAGTTTCCATCTCTGAATCATCCTTACAAGAAGCAAAAGCTGTCAGGAGGAGAAGGAAACATCCCAATCCTTTTAAATTAAAAAATTTATTTACCATGATTTTTATTTATTGAATAACTTAATTAATTAGATGATATACAATTATTTACATCATTATTTCTTATGACAAAACAGAGACAGAATTTCTCATAGGATATCTTCAAATTCCCTATTCATCCATTTTCCTATTCACCCAAACGATGGATAGCATAAGCAAGAGCACCAGACCGTCCTACTCTTATCCTCAACTCATCCACGGAGCAACATCAGAAAAGGATAATAAGGAATTTTAAAGAGATCCCAGATTTATGTTTAACTTTATTATTAGGAAGCTGAATAGAACGCTATTACTCAATCACTTCATAGCTTTTAGCAACAAAAGAATAGGTAGGATAATAATCCTTCTCATTTGCTTGCATCCACTCTTTCATCTCTTGGATACTAGCTCCTTTTTTACAACAATGTCCATGTCCTTTTTCCTTGGAGTTCTTAGCGGTATCCGTACTACAGCATGATTTATTTTCGTTCTTTTCATCACCTGATTCTCTCTGTTCAGCCATTTTAGCCTCAGATTCCTCTATCATCTCCTTCGTAATACGGTTTTCCTTTACAACACCTGTATATTGAACCTCCTTACCAATCAATTCTTGATCGAACTTCTCGATTTCCTCTCCTGCAAACACCATCAAGGTTACTTCTGCCTCATCATTATCAGCCACCTGACATTTCTTACCAGAACGATGGCATACTTTCTTTACATATCCACGTACTTTGATTTCCTTTTCCAAATACAAATCACCTTTTGAAGACACTTCTGAAGGGAAAAGAATCTCGCCATCCTTGTTTCTACAACATTCTGGCACATTTTCCGAATCATTTTGTTCGCTCACCTTCGTTCCCGAATTACTGCATGAAAAACACAACGCAGAAACCGCAATCGCTAAAAAAATTTTTTTCATCGTTTTTTGTTATTAATTTATTACGATGCAAAGGTACCTCTATCATGAGCATAGTTCCAATCCCAACATCTTACTAAAAAACAGATGAATTCTAATTACATTTTATTAACTATACATTGTATTGTTCCCCTTCATATCATCCCTAATCTTTGCTTCATTTACAAAGACAGGGGCACATACGCCCCTGTCTGTACTATCATATCCTCTTCTGGAATGACCAATGATTTAGCACAATGCCTCTATCTCGCCCATGATCTTCTTCGCCAAAGCATCCGCCTCTTCCATGGTATGGGCTTCTGAATAGATACGGATAATCGGTTCCGTATTGGATTTACGAAGATGAACCCATGAATCAGCAAAATCAATCTTCACTCCATCAATATCATTCACCTTCTCATTCTTATACTTATCCTTCATGGCAGCAAGGATACCATCCACATTGATCTCTGGTGTCAACTGGATTTTATTCTTAGAGATAAAATACAAAGGATAGCGACTTCTCAGTTCAGACACCTTGCATTTTTCCTCTGCCAACAACGACAAGAAGAGAGCGATACCCACCAACGCATCACGTCCATAGTGTGCTGCTGGATAGATCACACCGCCATTACCTTCTCCACCGATCACTGCATTGGTCTCCTTCATCTTAGTCACCACATTCACCTCACCTACAGCGGCAGCGGCATAAGAGCCTCCACGAGCCACCGTCACATCACGCAATGCACGCGTAGAACTTAGATTCGAAACCGTATTTCCCTTCGTATATCGAAGCACATAGTCTGCAACAGCCACCAAGGTATATTCCTCACCAAACATAGAACCATCCTCGCAAATCATAGCCAGACGGTCCACATCAGGATCAACCACGAAACCGACATCAATGCCACCCTCTTTCATCTTCTCAGAGATCTGTGTCAGATGGGCAGGAAGAGGCTCCGGATTATGTGCGAAGCAGCCGGTTGGCTCACAGTTCAGTTCCACCACCTCTTTCACACCAAGTGATTTCAACAACTGTGGTAAAATGATTCCACCCACAGAGTTCACACAATCAATCGCCACCTTGAAGTTAGCTTTTCGAATAGCATCCACATGAACCAGTTTCAGATCCAACACATCACCGATGTGTATCTCATTGTAATTGCAACGAGGGGAAACAGTTCCCAACTCATCCACAGGGGCAAATGTATATTGATCGGAAGCAGCTAGTGCCAAGACTTCCTTTCCGTCCTTGTCACTCAAGAACTCACCTTTCTCA
Organism: Paludibacteraceae bacterium; assembly: GCA_045113275.1. Taxonomy (GTDB): domain Bacteria; phylum Bacteroidota; class Bacteroidia; order Bacteroidales; family Paludibacteraceae; genus UBA1181. Next base: position 3,128 of record JBGUIU010000062.1, on the reverse strand, counting down.
TTCAATAGTTTCAAGGCATTCCATTGCTTAGGATTATGACTCGCCGTCAAGATAATACCTCCGCAAGCCTTTTCCTTCACGACGGCAATCTCGGTAGTCGGTGTCGATGCCAATCCAATGTTGATCACATCCATTCCCAAACCTACCAATGTTCCTACAACAAGAGAATCCACCATAGGACCTGATAAACGAGCATCACGTCCCACGACAATCCGTTTCCCTTCTGTCTTATGATTTTTCATCAACCACGAACCAAATGCAGCCGTAAATTTCACCACATCCAACGGAGTCAAATTGTCGCCAACCTCACCTCCGATAGTTCCGCGAATACCTGAAATCGATTTGATTAAAGCCATACTTTTTCTTTTTATAATTCGATAATTTCAATTCCTAACTAAAACCCAACTCTTAATTCTTAATTCTTAACTCTTAATTCTTAAGTAGTACAAAGATAAAAAAACTTATTTGTTTAACGATAATTAAGAAAGATTGTTTACCACAAATCGTATCTTTGCAAATTAAAAGGTAATAACGTGCGGAAACATACTCATTTATTGATGCAATTTTTTATCGGGAGCATTTTTATGCTTCTCGTTTCCTCATGTTCTACTACCAAATATGTACCCGAAGGCAATTATCTTCTCAACAAAGTGGATATCGAAGTGGAGGATAACGTTGTCAACACCAACGAACTGACCTCCTATCTGCGCCAGCGACCTAACTTCAAAGCCTTCGGTCTCTTCCGAATCCACCTCGGTGTATATAATCTTTCGGGAAGAGACTCCAGTAAGAAGATCAACCGCAAACTGAAAGAAATCGGTGAAGCGCCCGTGCTATATGATCCGTTCCTCACCTTCCAATCTGAAAAGGAACTACAGAAGTACATGAAGACCAAAGGGTACATGCATGCGGAAGTCTCTTCTTCCTATAAAAAAGTGAAAGATAAAAAAATCGACGTCACCTATAAGATTGTTCCCAACCAACCGTATCGAATAAGAGAGATTGAAAACAATTTCACCACCGACCCTGTCATCGACTCCCTGTTGAATACCCGCAACGGATACCTCAACACCAAACTGAAAAAAGGAGGATTGTTTGACATCGACATGATGGATGAGGAGCGCGAACGTATCTCCACCTTCCTGAGAAGACGAGGATACTATCATTTCAACAAAGAGTATATCTGTTTCACAGCCGACAGTAGTTTGGGAACGCACGAGGTGGATCTAAAGATGATCCTCAAACCCTACACTGAAATCACCCCCGACGGAACCGAAGTGGAAAAGAAACATCAGCGATATAAAATCCGTCATATCAACATCACCACCTACAACGGATCCACCACCAACAGTGTCAACGTGGGGAAACTAGACACCTTGCTATACAACGAACATATCACCATCTATTCGAATGGCAAACCGTTGATTCAACCTCATCTATTAGAAGAATACCTGAGGATCCTACCGAATAGCATGTACAGCGACTTCATGGTCGAGCGTACCTATTCACGATTCAACTCCTTGAATATTCTCAAGACATCCAACATCAAGTTCCATGACCTTCATAATGGTCAGAACGAATTGGATTGCGACATAACACTCTACTCAGCCAAGCCACAATCACTCTCTGCCGAACTGGTGGGTACCAACTCCAGTGGTGATCTAGGCTATGAAGGGAATATCGGCTATGCCCATAAGAATGTATTCAGAGGATCCGAGACATTCAGCATCAAGGCTAAATACGCACAAGAAGCCTATTCAGGTGCTTCCTTCTCTGAGATATTCAGTAAATACGTGTTGGACTTCGGTGGGGAGGTATCGTTGGATATTCCAAGATTCATCTTTCCATTCTTGAAGAGCAGCTTCAAACGTAGAATTGATGCTTCCACACAGTTCAAAATCAACTACAACTACCAGATACGTCCTAACACCTACAAAAGGACCAGTATCTCTACCGGTATGAAATATATGTGGAACTACAGACGTTACTACCGATATACAATCGATCTGATTGACCTGAACTACATCAACATCACGACCGACTCCAGTTTCAATGCAACCTATAGCGGCAATAGATACTCCGTATTGAGGGAGAGTTACTCCGACCACTTTATCATGAGTACCGGATTCAGCATCACCTTCAACAATCAACTATCCGCCTCAAGGCCTAACAAGACCTACTACAAAGCCTCTGTCGAGACAGCCGGCAACATACTATACGGCATCAATCAACTTGCCAAGAGCGACAAGAATAGCGACGGACAGTTCGAAGTCGGGAGCATCCCCTACTCTCAGTATGTCAAAGGTGAATTAGATTATGCCTACAACCAGAAGCTAGATGAGCGTAACCACTTGGTTTATCATATAGGCTTAGGTATTGCCTTTCCGTACGGTAATGCCAGTGTAATACCTTTTGAGAAGCGATTCTTCGGAGGAGGAGCCAACGGTATCCGTGGATGGTCTGTCCGCAGTTTAGGACCAGGAGCCTACACATCATCAGCCTACGATGAGAACGGGAAAGAGATCAAGAACGACCAAGATTTCGTCAAGCAAACAGGCGACATCAAGCTCCTCATGAACATAGAATACCGCACCAAGCTGTTCTGGAAACTCGAAGCTGCAGCCTTCATTGATGCAGGAAACATCTGGACCATCAAGGACTACGAGGCACAGCCGTTAGGACAGTTCCGATTCAATTCATTCTACCGCCAGATTGCCTTGGCATACGGATTAGGACTACGTTTTGACTTCAGTTACTTCCTCATCCGTTTTGACTTAGGAGCCAAGGCTTACGATCCTGCCAAGGTCGCTAATAAATGGAGATTCAACGACATGACATGGAAAGAGGATTGTGCGTTCCACTTCGCTATCGGATATCCATTCTAATCCTCTTCAAGAGAAGTTGGATGTTATTGTTTTGTTTCGCCCTTCCAGGGCTCTAAATTGCTATCCTGATGACCTTTAAACCCAGAGTGTTGCCCTGGGCTATATCTGTTTAGGCCCTTCAGGCCTATTCGCACCATGAGCAACAAACGTTATATTCACGTTTATTCACGTCAACATGCGTGATGTCGCAAGTCCCGGAGGGACGACATACCATAGGCACGGGCGTGAGCCCGTGTGTGTAGC
>JBGUIU010000061.1:0-2064 GCA_045113275.1 Paludibacteraceae bacterium | reverse complement strand
ACGCTGACGTATGACGGCACTGGGCTCGCCCAGCTTTTTCTCGGCAAGGGCGGAATGTGGCAGAGGCGTCACCTCGATGTGAAGGTCATTCCAAAGATGGAAAAGGGGTGGCATAAACCTTGGCGTTTTTTATTGTTTTTTTTATTTTATAAGATGAGAATATATGTATAAATTATTTTAATTCTGTGATATATGATAGTTTTTTGGCACAATAAACGCTACTGGTTTTGGTTTCATTATGTGGATAATGTGCTATCACATCTGGAAGTAAGGAGCATAAGGAACCTCGTTTGTAAACGGGTATTTCTTTGGTCCTGGTATCATACCATTCGTTGATAATATATATCTGACATTGAGGGCAATAATAATTGGTTTCATTAGACATTTCATCTGGGGGTGTAATCAAATGTTGATGCATAAATGAAATTAAAAGAATCTCAACCTTGTTCACATCATCCTTGCTTGGCGCAGTATTTAAAAATTTCCCTACCCAAATATCAAGTACATCTGAACGCTCAATAACCTCTTTGACATGATGATTTGTGTTTTTCATTCTCGTTCCTGCCGACTGTTTGAAGGCTTGTCCACAATAATACGTATATTTCTTGGCGTTTTTCTTTTTGCCTCTGAAAATGTATAGATAGGTATCATTTCCATGATCCGATTCAAATTTTCTAATGCTGTCCAAGTCATGGAAAGGACCATACCATTGTAAAATGAATACTTTCATTCTAGAATCCTTTTTATATGTTTCTAATTATTTCTGTTGTTGTCATCTCCATCTTGTTGAAGGAAAACCATTTCTTTCCAAGGTCTTTCAAAGAGGCACCAATATGGTAGACAGTGTTGTCGATGCATAGGTAACGGTCGTGGACTTTATCGAATTGTTTTACTTCGATGGGGTTGTACTGGGCGTTGTGTTTTACAAGATCGAGTGAGAACTGTTTCGAAATAGCTTTGGTGTAGATGGTGGCGGTCACTTTAGGCTTTCGTTTGTCGAGCATCGTCAGTACTGTGTCGTCCACATAGTTGTCGAAGAGCACAATCTGTTTCTTTGCTGACCGCACCAAGTCAGAAACGAAGGTGTAGGCGTCGAAAATCTGTCCGTCGAAGAAGATACCTTCTAATGGTGGCAAAGATGTACGGACGAAGAAGTCAATCTTTTCCTCTGTTTTCGTTACTCGTTGTTCCAATCGTTCTATACGATTATTGACAGAATAGCCTTTCAGCAAGTATTCCTTCAATACGCGGTTAGCCCACTGACGGAATTGAATGCCGCGTTTGGTATTGACGCGATAGCCAACGGAAATGATGACATCAAGATTATAGTATTCGCGTTTACGCATAACCATTCGCTTGCCTTCAGGTTGAAGTAGTTCCAAAATGGAACTAGTTGAGGTGCGTTCAAGTTCGCCGATTTCATAAATGTTTTTCAGATGTTTAGTGATGGCTTGGCGGCCTGTTCCAAATAGCTCTGCCATTTGTGCCTGTGTGAGCCAAACAGTTTCATCATTTAATCGGACTTCTAATCTAACATCATTATCTGGCTGGTATAGGATTATCTCGCCAGAAGAGGTGGTCGTGTTTGATTTGTCACCCACCATAGAAGGTGGCAGGGGAGAACTGTTGCGTTTTTTTTGACCGTTGTCTTTAGCGTTAGTTGATAACTCTTTCTTCTTTGCCATATTACCACTAATATTTATTACGTAATATTATCTTCCCCAGCTGTCGCGGTCAAGCGAACGGTAGTTGATGGCTTCGCTGAGGTGGATGGTGTTGATGTTGGGCGATGCATCGAGGTCGGCAATGGTGCGGGCCACTTTGAGGATACGGTCGTAGGCTCGTGCGCTGAGGCCGAGGCGGTCCATTGCGTTCTTCATCAGTTCCTGGCACTCGGCATCGATGTCGCACCATTGACGGAAGAGCTTTTGGTTCATTTGGGCATTGCAGTGGATGCCTTTATAGTTCTTGTAGCGCTCTTCCTGTATCTTGCGGGCGGCAATGACACGCTGACGTATGACGGCACTGGGCTCGCCCAGCTTTTTCTCGGCAAGGGCGGAATGT
>JBGUIU010000060.1:0-1895 GCA_045113275.1 Paludibacteraceae bacterium | reverse complement strand
CGTCACAGTTGCTAATGGTTCACCGGACTTGGTGAACAGCAATATCGTTGTGAAAAGAACTGGGTATTGTATACGCCTCAGTAAAGAGCACTCATGGTCTGGAGGTTTACACTTTTATGACAAAGTTGCTCTACCCTTGATTCAACTCTTGGAGTCCGATAGCTTGAATGACATAATTGAAGTGGAAGAATTCATCAACCCAGCATTTGAAGATGGAGTACAACGTTGGATTTTCGTTCTCAATTTTGGCAATCGGGTTGTAATCTCCAATTTGGACGAACACGATTGGGCTCAAGGGATGATCATTCCCAGGAGTAGTATCTATACTGTATCGAATAAACTGCTCCGGGAATACAACACCCGTAAAAAGAATTGGGCTCCTAATTCTCAATTCGATATGGCTAATCCATATGGAAGAGGCAAACTGGTTCTTCCTGGTAGTGATTGCATTTTATTTGTGGGTGAGACGTTAAGAACAATCTATTTTACTTAATGGCCTTAATATGGATCAGTATGAGGAAGAACAAAAATATAATTCCTGAGAGAGCTCCTCCCTGAGAGGCTAATATCAAAAGATAGAATAATCACTAACAACTAAAAATCAAGACAATGGGTAATTTCAGAAAAGTAAAAAAGAAAGTCTGGAGATTAGATGACTTGTTGAAAATCGCTGACAACGAGTTAGAAAGAAAAGCTATTGAATTCGAATTTGAAAAGATGGCTACGAAGAATTCTGCCGGCGAACTAGTCATTGACTTTGGAGAAGATGAGATAAACGGCACTTGGCTGTTAATTAATCTTCAAGCAAGACATATGGAGCGCATTTTTGAAATCTTCTTCTCTGAAAAAGGTTATGAAGACCTGAACATGGAGGATTTTAAAGAGTTTCATGAGCTGTTAACTCGCTTGTTGGGTGGTCTATACATTTAGAAGACCAGACAAATGAGATAGACAAACTATTTCTTGTACAGGGCCCGTCATCGTGACAGGGCGGGCCTACATATATAAATAATCAACTTTAAAAAAATGGAGAATTTAGATTTATTTTTGGCAGCCAAAGCTGGCAGCGGTACAACTGAACACTACACAGAGAATCAGGTTCTACGAGCTTTTAAGTGGAGCGATGATAGAATCCGAGCTATTCATTGGTACTTTGATGACCTGAGATCGAGGTCGGATGATGTTTACATCGAATCTGAGAGTAATGAAGATCTCGTAAAACAAGTAGACAGGATGTACATCAAGCATTTTGTTGAAACAAAATTGGTTAATGCCTTAATCCGTATTCATGAAATGGGTCCAGATTTAGAGTCTTTAATCAGTGAAATGGAAAACTACATAGATCGTATTGAGAATTACTATTAGAAAGCGATTTTGATTCTCAGCGTTAATAGTTCACTAAAAAGAAGAGATTGGGCTTCAACAACCTGGTCTCTTCTTTTTTTCTACTTGTCCCTGTAACTTGCATTATTATATTTTCATCAGCTAGGCAACGAAAAAAAAAGAAGAGCGACATCAACACTTCTCCAGCATTGATATCACACTTCGATCGGACTCTCTTAATTTGAATTGACGGTGGCAGCTTAAGGCCGGTGTCTATCCAAAACAAGATAATAACGTCCGGGATGGTGGTTTTCCCGTTTGCTCTTCACATAACGGGTCCTTCTCCATCATTATATTGTTGTCGCCCCTAACATCCGCCGGCATGTCTCTTCTATTAAAGCCGGCAGTCCAAAATGGGGCGTAATTCTCTTTAGTTATTTATAAGGCAGCTGGGGGATTTGAGGCGGAGGTTTATCTGGTGGTGATTGTCAATAATATTCGCTTTAAACCTTCGGATATCTATCAAAAAAATGGACTTATCCGAAGGGTTCAGGCATTTTTTGAGTATTGTT
>JBGUIU010000059.1:0-2804 GCA_045113275.1 Paludibacteraceae bacterium | reverse complement strand
TGGTCTTGTAGATAATCAGGGTTATAAACGAATTTCAGAAAAACATTCTCATCTGCCTGTATTGGCATATAATCTCTTGCCCAAAAGTCTTTTGTGTGACAAACTACTCCCATGCCTTTGTGATAAGACCCGATAATGTCCCAAAGTTCCAATTTTAGCTTTGGATAGTGTCTTTCCAATAGGCTCGACAAGATAACCTTGCTCTTTTCATTTTCTGTTATTATCATATTTCATTTTTTGATATTAAACATGATGATTCGTCGACTAATCACGATGCAAAGATACTACTTGCAAGGCTCTTGAAACAAACTTTTTTTGTTAATTCGGGTTAAGATTTTGAAAGAAGTTATTTACTGATTTTCAATATGTTATATAAATTTTTTGTTGATTTTATATTGGATTTTTATACTATCTCTAAATGCCTGTGATTGAAGAGATTGAGATTGTTCCCAACGTTCCTTTTTGAAATTCTCAATCTTTAGATAAACATTTCGCCAGATTTTACTTTTCTGATGAGACATTCTGCATCATAATCAGGATTTCTCCATCTGAATGACACTTCACGAGCATATGTATAGTCGAATTTATTTATTATATCTAAGATGTCATCAGGCAAATCCTTACCTTCAAATGCTTCGAGGTTGTTACCTGGCAATTTGTTTATTCCAAATTCATAAAGGTCATAAGGAATCTGATGATAATAGGCTCCGGCAATTGCACCTGTGATAGCCCCCATAGTGTCTGCATCACCACCGAGTGAGATACAAAGTCGCATATTGGGCTGTTCTGTTCTATTCTTACTCATAGTATGTTTGTTAGAGTAAATTTATGCTAAATAACGAATGTACGCACTATGTAAGAGTATCTTTTGTCAATCTCTACATTCACAGGCTCTTGTTCTTTGCCATTGATACATGCGTACTGAACAGACTTGTTATATATGGATTCTTCAGCATCAAAGTTGGCAGTGGAAAAGTATGCTCTGTTATGATTACTAAAGAGCACCCTTCGTTTACGCATTTTATCTTGGTTTCCCATTGGAGAATGTAACGGATTGAGTATAATGTCTGTATTATTCAAGAAATCGGTAAAGCGTTTGTTCAGGGCGGTATTCTCATCGAAACGGAATACGGCTCTGTTTTCTTCGGATTGTATATTTCTTAGAATATTGTTTTCACCGCATTGAATAATAGCCACATTTCTATTAGCAGCAGAAAATTTTCGCCTTGTTTCCAGTTCAAGCATAAGATACTCACCTAATATAGGATAGGAATTAATAGTTTTAGAATCACTAAATAGTTGATGTGTAAATAAACTTCTAACAATTCCGTTTTCTAACAAGAACAAGGAATGGCATACAGGATTCATTTTACTTGTTTTATCCTCTTTTACTTCGATAACAGCTATTGTTTTATCATTGTCAACAAGCTTGTTCAACTCATCTGCATCGCTGGGAGAAGCTATAGTGTGACCAGCGAACAGAATTAGATCAGCTTTCGAAGAGTTTATAATCTCTGCCGTATGACGCAATCTGCTGTCTGCTCGCAATGTCGATTTATATGAGACCAACTGGATAACCATAATTCTGTGTTAATTTAGTGTCGCTTTGTATAAACTTCTTCCTCTAAAGACTCTGTATTCAACCTCATTGAGCGTTAGATTGATAGGCATAAAATCTATTTCATCAATAAGGAATCCAATATCGTCAACGTCCGCTTCTGCCTCTGCGATACGCCCTAATGTAACATGCAGACGAAAATCTGATAGAATGCTTGTGGAGGTGTTGGCACTGATATCATTTCGAATATTGTTTACCAGCTTTTGAAAATTGTCTGGAATGCTATCTGTCGTTAAGTGTACGATTTTCATGCCGTTATTTGTGGTGAATACATCCAATTTATTGAAAGTCATGCTTACGGCATTCGCATTATCCAGATAGCTGCGCATGATGGCTTCTACTTCTGGCAAATTCCGAGTGTCATCCAAAAATGCCATAGTAATATGGTAATAGTCGTTTTGCCAATGCACAGGTACATCTTTCAATGCTTTTCTTAGTTCTGAAAACCAAAAAGCATCGTAGGATATAGGAACTTTAATTTCAAGATAGGTCTTCATTAGTTAATATATTCTTCTTATCCACCGTTTGCTACTTTCCATACCCCATTGCACATGCCATTTCTTACCACTCGTTTTATCGATGAGTATAAATTGGTACATGTTTTTGGTTGGATATAACTCAAAAGAACCTGAACCATAGCCATATCCATAAGTCAGGTCATCAGAATTGATGGTTACACTCCCTTCGTTGTCAGAATCCAAAGACCATTGAACCTGTTCTATCATGCCTGTCTTTGTGTCCAGCTGAAGGAAGGTGTAGATATTATCTGTCTGATACAATTTGTAGCGTCCCTTCAGTGAAGAGTTTATATCTAAGTGATCCAACAATTGATTGTTAATCATCAGAAGAGTGTCGATTTTAGAAAGAAGGGAATCAACTTTCTGCTCATGTTTGTTGAGCTTTACTGTAGGTGTTGTCTTTGCGGTTTGTGCATTGACACCAATCGTCGTAATCAACAAAAGAAATAATAATGCTTTTTTCATACTCGTGAAGGTTTTAATCGGCCATTACAATCATTCCAGGAACTTCGTGCAGTTTCTTACCACATTTAGGACAACGCCCCTCGATAGGATTCCAGTTATGTATTTTTTCATTCTCGGCTCCGCACTTAGGACATTTAGGCAAATATCTCTGGCTTGCAAGGTCGTCAGCAGAAATGGAAATAATCTCTTTGCACTTGGCACAG